>JBEKZR010000011.1:0-24802 GCA_049509715.1 Occallatibacter sp.
CACGGCCTGGAAGATGGTTGCGCAGGCGCTGGAGGCGCTGGGTCTTTCTGCCGAGGTGGAGATTCATATCGACAAGCGCCTGCCGGTTCAAGGTGGGCTGGGCGCGGGCTCGGGCAACGCGGTGGCCGCGCTGGTGGGGCTGGAGAAAGAATTGGGTGCCCCAGAGCCTGCCCTGAGCTTGCCGAAGGGTCTCGATGTTGAGACCTGGGAGACCACACGCCTTGAGATTGCCGCCCAGGTGGGCTCCGATGTGCCGCTATTCCTCATCGGCGGCGCCATTCTGGGCCTCGACCGCGGCCAGAAGGTCTCCCCCTTGCCCGACTTCGAACCTACTTGGTGCGTCGTCGCCACGCCTGAAGTCGGCGTCTCCACCCCGCAGGCCTTTCGCGATTGGGACGCCCTCTGCGCCCAGGAGGGTTTGACCGCCGAGGCCAGTACAGATAAACTGGAGAAGTTGAGCCGCGCCTATGTCAGCGCCTTTGCGGGAGCGATTCCGCGGGGTGGGCAGGGAGCAGGCTCCTCCGGTGTTCTCCTCAATTGGGAGAACCTGGCCGGACCCCAAGAGTCCGCGCTTGTCCGCACCGGGATCAGTAGCTGGCTTCAGAATGACTTTGAGCGCGTCGTCTTTCCCCAGCATTCCTCCCTTGCAGAGATCAAGCGCATTCTTTCGGGGCTAGGCACGCCGGAGGCTGCCCTCCATGCCTCGCTGTCCGGCTCCGGTTCGGCGATCTACGGGTTGTACCGCACCCGCGAAGATGCGGAAGCGGCGCAAGTTCGGTTGAAGAACCAGGTCCAAAGCGCGGAAGTGCGGAGCACGTTGACCCGCACCCTGCCGCGATCGAAGTACTGGAGCGAAATGCTTCTGCCTGATGCGGGTTGACAGCCGTCCGGTTGGCGGGAGAAACTCACGGTCGGCTGTCGAATTTTGGGCGATCGTCTAATGGTAGGACAATGCCCTTTGGAGGCATTTGTCCAGGTTCGAATCCTGGTCGCCCAGCCAAAGATTCAGTGAACGGTGAACAGCAGTCAGTGAACAGGTTTCAGAAGCAGGTAACAGTGAGCCGGTAGCAGCTTTTACCGGCCACTGAACACTGAACCCTGTCCACTGTAAAGCAGCAGCCAAAGCCAACCAGCTTGGAGGTGCTTCTCGGATGGAAACGGAAACATTGACGTTGACGGCGGAAGACAAACAGCCGGAAAGCGGGCCGATCGCGTCCCGGGATGGGGCGCCAAAAGAGCCCGATAAGGGTGCTCCCCAGAACGCCGCGGGGCGCGTAAAAGAGGCCAAACCGGCCGCGGAGCGCAAGCGGAGCCGCAACCTGAGCGAGGACAAGCGCTTCAAGCTCTTCAGCGGCACGGCCAACCGGCCGCTGACAGAGGAAATTGGCCGCCATATAGGTGTTGCTGTGGGCGAGGCCAAGATTCAGCGTTTCGCCGACGGCGAGGTCTTCTTTCAACTGCTGGAAAACGTCCGCGGAGTCGACGTTTTTGTGGTCCAGCCCACCTGCTATCCGGTCGACCAGCACCTCGTCGAACTCCTGGTGATGATCGACGCGCTCAAGCGGGCCTCAGCGGCCAGGATCACGGTGGTTGTGCCTTACTACGGCTACGCCCGCCAGGACCGCAAGGACAAGCCCCGAGTAGCCATCAGCGCCAAGCTGGTCGCCGACCTGCTTACCACCGCGGGAGCGAATCGTGCACTATTCGTCGATCTGCACGCCGCACAGATTCAGGGCTTCTTCAACATTCCCGTCGATCATCTCTACGCCAGCCCGGTGCTGGTGAGCTATTTCCGCGAACTCAACCTGCCCAACCTGATGGTGGTCTCGCCGGACCCTGGAGGCGTGGAACGAGCGCGGTTTTTTGCGCAGAAGATAGGTGCTCCGCTGGCCATCGTGGACAAGAGGCGCACTGATATGAACGTGGCCGAGGTGATGAATGTGATTGGAGACGTGGAAGGAAGAACCTGCCTGATCCTCGACGACATGATCGACACTGCCGGAACACTTGTGAAGACCGGCGACGCCCTGCTCGATGCCGGCGCCACCAGTGTGTATGCCTGCGCCAGCCACGCCGTGCTGTCCGGCCCGGCCATCGAACGCATCGCCGCGTCGCGCCTGGAACAGGTGGTGGTCACCAACACCATTCCGCTGCGCGAGGCGGCGCAGAAGTTGCCCAAGATCAAGGTGCTCTCCATCGCCGGCCTGCTGGGCGCGGCCATCGAGAGCATCCACATGGAGACCAGCGTGAGTACGCTGTTTTCGTAAATGGTCAGTGAACAGTGGACAGTGAACAGCAACCACTGTACATGGATCAATTCTATGAACCAATAGCTGGTAGTTGGCAATAGCCGACATGCGAGCAGTTTTTTATACTGACCACTGTCCACTGTTCACTGACCACTGGCTCAACAAAGGGAGCGGAGCAATTCACTTCGCAGCAACAGCCGGAGCTAGAAGCTGAAAGCTGCTTTTCCCGTGCCCGAAGATGAGGAAACGAGAGACCGAATGCCGGAAGTCGTCGTAGCCAAGCCCCGCGAGGGCAAGTTCAACAAGAATGCAGCGCGCCGTGTGCGCGCCGCGGGCAAGATTCCCGCCGTACTGTATGGTCCCGGGCACGCCCCGGTGGCCGTCGAATTGGACCCCAAGCAGATTTCGCGGATTCTCTTCTCAGAGGCCGGACACAACACCATCTTCGATGTCGAGGTCGCCGGCCAGCCAGCGGCCAAGGCAATGATCGTCAATTGGCAGCGTGATCCGATCCAGGACCATTTGATTCACATCGACCTGAAGCGCATCGCCCTGGACAAGGCTCTGCGCGTCAAAGTGCGCGTCAAGCTGCTGGGCATACCGGTGGGCGTCAAGACCTCCGGAGGCATCCTGGACCAGGTGTTGCGCGAGGTCGAGATCGAGTGCCTGCCGGCAGACATCCCCAGCCACATCGATGTGGACGTCAGCCACCTGGAGATGCACGGAGTGCTGCGCGTCAGTGGGCTGCCCCACTCCGACGCCGTCAAGTACCTGACGGCCGAGGATGCGACCGTGGCCCATGTGGTTTCCATCCGTGAAGAAGCGCCTACCGCTGCCGAAGTCGAGGCCGCAGCCGCAGCAGAAGCCGCCGCTGCTGTAACTACAGCCGAACCCGAAGTGGCCAAGAAGGGTAAAGCCGAGGCCGATGCTGGAGCCAAGACAGTCGAAGCGGGAGCCAAGAAGCCGGAGGCGAAGAAGTAAGCCTTGGCCGAGGCAACGGAATCCCGTCACTCCAGCGAGCAAAAATCGCTCGCCGGGGGCCCAGAGTCCGGCGGCCTGCGCAGCCCCTTTCTGGTAGTGGGGTTGGGCAACCCCGGCCTGGAGTATTTGTGGACCCCGCACAACGCGGGGTTTATGGCCATCGACCGCATCGCCCAGCAAGAGGGAGTTGTGGTCCAGAACCGGCGCTGCAGGGCCGTTACCGTAACCTGCCGCATGGCGGGACGGAAGGTGGTCCTGGCCAAGCCGGAGACCTTTATGAACGAGAGCGGAATGGCAGTGGCCGCTCTGGTTGGGGAGTTTGATGTGAACCCGGCATCCGATCTGCTCGTGATCTACGACGAGTTGGACCTGAGGCTGGGAACCATCAAGATCAGGGAGCGCGGTTCTGCCGCGGGGCACAAAGGAGCCCGCAGCATTATCGGCGCCCTGGGCAGTCAGGAGTGGTTGCGCCTCCGTATCGGCGCGAAGCCAGATCTTCCACCCGATGCCATAACGGCTAAAGGCGGCAGGCGGCTGGGCAAGGATTACCTGCTCTCGCCCCTGCGCAAGGCGGATTTGGCGGTGCTGGACGAGGTGCTGGAGCGGGTGGCGAAGGCCGTGCGGCGCATCCTCGAAGATGGGCCGGCAGCCGCTATGAACGAGTTCAACCGCCGGAGCGAAATTCCTCCGGCGGAGGAGTAAAGAAGGCACGAATCCGTCATGACGTTTGATGGCGGGCGAGACTAGAGCGCAAGGCTGGAAATCGGGGCTGGAGATTGAGGCTTGCTCCTGAGAGTTCCAGCAGAAAAGGAATACGGATGTCCCGTGTGTATGAGGTCATGTTCATTGTTCGGCCCGACGTGGCCGAAGAGGATGTCGACAAGCTGATCGCCGGTTTTACCGCGACCGTCACGGGTGGCGGCGGGGTGGTGAAGTCTGTCGAGAATATGGGCCACCGCAAGCTTGCCTACATGGTGCGCAAGTTCAACGAGGGCAACTACGTTCTGCTCACCATAGAGGCCAACGGGGCGGTGGTGCTGGAGCTGGAGCGGCGGTTGCGCGTCACCGAGCCGGTGATCAAGTTCATCACCGTGCGCATCGACGAGGAAGAGAAGCGCCTGGCCAAGGTGAAGGCCCTGCGCGGCACCCGCCGGAAGATGAGCGCTGAACATGCGGCCCCGGCCGCCACAGTCCCCGTTGCAGCGCCTGCCCCGGCGGAAGTTGCGGAGCCGATTCAGGCCGGCGCTTAGCAGAGTTGTCACGCATTGCCGCCGCCGGTCCCAAGTTGTTGAGTAACCGGCGCGCCGGCCCGATCCAGTGTCCCGAGGCCCAAAAACGGGCCCACCGGAACCCAAGAAGAGAGTGAAGAGGAAAAAGCATGTCTGATGAGACTGAAGCAAAGGCGCCAGAAGCGGGCGCGGCAGCACACCAAGCCACTTCCGGAGCGGAGTCCGGTTCGGGCTCTGGACCCGGTTACGGTTCAGGGCCGCGCGCCGGCGGCCGGTCCGCAAGCGGAGCTGGAGGACCCGGCGCACGGCCCTCCAGTGGACCCGGCGGCCGCAGCAAGTTCTTCCGCCGCAAGAAGGTCTGCAAGTTCTGCACCGAGAAGATCGATGCGATCCCCTACCGCGATGTCCGGCTGCTGCAAGGGTTTGTGGCCGAGCGCGGCAAGATCGTGCCCCGGCGGCTCACCGGCGTCTGCACCAAACACCAGCGCCGCCTGACCCGCGCCATCAAGCAGGCCCGGAACATCGCCCTGCTGCCGTTCGCCACGCGGCACTAATTTTCAGCCCGGGCTGTCGCCCGTCCGCGCGGTTCACTCCCGCGTTATGGGGAGCGGCCTTGATCGAAGGAATTTGGCAGGCGACAGTCTTCCGGATGTCGATCGAGAATCATGCGCGGCGCTGCCGCATCGCCGGTGCTCTTGTCCAACAGACAAATGCGCCCCCGGCGCTGGCGGCGCCGCCAGTAACACTGGAGAGTTTGAAATGGAAGTCATTCTGAAGGAAGACGTAGTCAATCTGGGCCATCGTGGAGATGTCGTGAAAGTGGCCGACGGCTACGGCCGGAACTTTCTGCTGCCCCGCAAGCTGGCCATGCAGGCCACCGCGGCCAACAAGGCCGTCATCGAGCAGATGAAGGCCGCCGCCGCCCGCCGCTCCGCCACCGAGAAGGCACTGGCCGAGGAACTGGTCGTCAAGCTCGCGCCGATCGCGCTCGACTTCACCCGCAAGTCGAGCGAGGCGGGCCACCTCTTCGGCTCCGTCACTTCAGCCGACATCGCCGCCGCTCTGGAGGCCAAGGGCTTCGAGATCGATCGCCGCAAAATTCACCTGGACGAGCCGCTCAAAAGCCTGGGCGAATTCAGCGTGGCCATCAAGCTGTATCGCGAGGTCACGGCGCACGTGAAGGTCAGGGTTCTGGCCGAAGCTGGCGAGGCAATCCCAATCGGAGCACCAGCCGCCGAGCCCGCGGCGGAAGCAGCCGCGGCCGAATAGCTCAACCCAATCCGCGCTCACCCCGCCTCCCGGTTCGCCGAGGGGCGGACGCGTTTATTGTTCCTTTGCCTTCTTGATCTCGCTCAGCGCCAATTTCATCCTGGCAGTCTTGACCAAGCCTGGCTCCGTTGACATCTTCGATCATAGTCGTCAGTGAGCAGGCAGCCTGAGGCGGTAGAGGTTAAACAAAACCCCACCAATGCGCAAAGGATGTCCAGAGACACTCTGTAAACCATGTCTTGGGAATTGACACTCGTCCGCCGCGGCGGAGAGACATGAGAAACCACCTTCCTATAAGGCAACTCCCCCAGAACGCTAAGATAGTTGCTGAACATGCCGCTGCTCGATCCCATCCCGTCACCGGTCTTGCACGCCGACTTTGCCGCTCTGGAGTGGGAACCGCTGCTAGCCCTCATTGCCGGCTTTGCCGCCTCGCCTGTCGGCCGCGGCGCCATCCTATCGCTTCAGCCCTCTACCGACGAAGCCTGGATCGCCGGCCAGCATCAGCTCACAGGCGAGGTCCGCCTGCTCCTCGGCGAGCAGGTTTCGATTCCGCTGGGAGGCCTCTTCGACCCTACACAGCACGCCGCCAAGGCGCAGATTTCCGGCGCGGCCCTTGAGGCTAGCGAACTGCAGGCAGTCGCCCGCCTGGCCAACGATGTGGCCTCCTGGCAGGCGCTGCTGCAATCGCCCCCGGCGCCCCTGGCCGGCAAGCTGCCCGGTCTTTCCGAACTTTCGTCGGTGCTTACAACCAGCCTGCGTCCGTTGGCCGAATCCATCGAGCGCACAATTCAACCGGACGGGTCGCTGGCCGACAACGCTTCGCCTGAACTGGGCCGCATCCGCCGCGACCAGGAGCGCCAGCAGCGGCTCATCGAAGAAAGCCTCCGCGCCGCCCTGCGCAAGCTCACCCAGGAGGGCGCCACCCAGGAAGACCTCATCACCATTCGCGGCGACCGCTTCGTCATTCCCGTCCGCAGCGAACTCAAGCGCCGCATCTCGGGCGTGGTCCACGGCGCCAGCTCTTCCGGCCAGACCGTCTACGTCGAGCCGCTCGAAACTATCGAGCAGAACAACGAACTGGTCCGCTTGATCGAAGAGGAGCAAGCCGAGATTCACCGCATCTTTGTCGCCCTCACCCGCCAAGTGGGCGGCTATGCTCATGGCCTGGTGGAAGGCGCGCGCGTTCTTGCGCTGGTGGATAGCCTCCAGGCCCGAGCCCGCTTTGCCCGCGACTACGACTGCGTAGCCCCGGCGATTGCGCCCGATCTTCTGCGCCTGGAAGCAGCCCGCCATCCTCTGCTCGAAAGGCATCTCCGCTTGAACGGCGGCCGCCCCAATGCGAGTGTGGTCCCTCTGACTCTTGAACTCACCGCCGAAGTTCGCCAGCTCATCGTCAGCGGTCCTAACACCGGCGGCAAAACCGTTACGCTCAAGACCACGGCCCTGCTGGCCATGATGGCGCAAGCCGGCCTGCCCGTGCCCGCCACGGCAGCCATTTTTCGCGTCTTCACCGCATTCCTGGCCGACATCGGCGACGCGCAATCCATCGAGGCTGAACTCTCAACGTTTTCCGCGCACATTACCAACCTGGAGCGGCTTTCGCGGCTAGCTGGCCCAAGCTCTCTGGTTCTGCTCGACGAACTCGGCTCCTCCACCGATCCCGAGGAGGGCGCGGCGCTCGCCGTGGCCATCGCCAGCCACTTCCTCGTGGCGGGCGCCTGGTCGCTCATCTCCACCCACCACACCTCGCTCAAGGTTTACGCCGCCAACACCCCCGGCGCGCTCAACGCCGCGGCCGGCGTGGACGAGGTCACGCTCGCGCCCAACTATCAGCTTCGCCTTGGAGTGCCCGGCGCTTCAGCCGGCATCCAGACCGCGGAGCGTCTCGGTCTGAACGCCGGCATCATCGCCGCCGCGCGCCAGCGCCTGGGCTCGCAGCAGGTGGATATAGCGCGCTTTCTGGATAAGCTGCACGGTGAACTCACCCAACTCGAAGAAGAACGCAAGGCTGCACGATTGGAGCAGTATGCGCTGAATCAAGAGAGGAAAAAACTCGAGCGCGAGGGCGATGTCGAGCTGCGCAACCGCACCCGTGAACTCGAAACCAAACTGGCTTCGCTGCTCAAGGACTTCGAGTTCCAGATGCGCGAGACGGTCCGCGCCATCGAGGACCGCGCCGCGCAACAAAAGCTATCCAAGGAAGCCGAACGCCGCATCCAGCGCCTTCGCCGCGAGTTTCAAGAGAGCTTCAACCAAACCGTCGTCGCTCACCGCACCGGCGCGGATCAAGGCGACGCGAACGCCCAGCCGCATATTCTGAAGCACATCGCCGCCGGCGACCAGGTCCGCCTGAAGTCGATGAACAAGATCGCCGTGGTGCAGCGCGAGGTGGAAAAGGACGTCTTCGAGGTCGCGCTCGGTCCCATCAAAATGCGCGTCAAGCGCGACGAGTGCTCGGCGCCTTCACCTTCTGGTGAAGATTCTGCAAGGGGGAAGGAAACGCCGCTCACCGCCGCGCGGCAGCAGAAGAACGTCCACGTCAGCGTCACGAGCGCCTCGACCGACGAGATGCGCATGGAAATCAATCTCATCGGCCGCTCCGTGGATGAAGCCACGCAGGAGCTGGAGAAATATCTTGACCGCGCATTCCTCGCCGGGCTGCCCCGCGTCCGCGTCATCCACGGCCACGGCGCCGGGATTCTCCGTCGCGGCGTCCGTGAGTTCCTCAAGAGCCATCCCCACGTGGCCACCATCGCCGAAGCCCCACAGAATGAAGGCGGCCAAGGAGCTACGCTGGTGGAGCTGCGACAGTAGAGGCGCCAATTGAGCACAGCTTCACAGCGTGTGTTCTCGTGAGGAGGATCTTCCTGAACTATTGAATTTGAGGTTTCCCTGGTGGATGTTGCTGACCTGTGTGCGCCGGAGGAGTGAAATCTTGCGTCAGGCGTGGAGCTGAGAGGTTATGGGTCCTGGCGGCCCGGTTCAAGAAGCCGGGCCTATGAAACCCAGACAGGATGTAACCTCTCAGCAGCGAGCTACGTAATAGGTTGTAGATCGCCTTTCAGCCGGAGGATCCGTGCGTTCCGCCAAGCCGAGCAAAGCGTTGTTGGCCATTGCCAGCCTGTTTACGGTCGCGGCAGCCGGCGGAGCTGCGTGCCTGTGGCTTCGCATCGGACAGCCCTCCATGGACATCGCGCTCTTTGGACTTGGATTCTCGGAAGGTCCCTGTCTTGCCGCATACGCGCTTGCCCCATCGAAGCTGAAGCAACGGGCGCGCCGCCTCGTTCTCTTCACCGGCGGACTGAGCATTCTGGCCTTCTCCCTGCTTGCCTCCGCGAACCTGGATCTCGAAGGCTTCTTTCTGCTGCTCTTCGAAGGCGCCATGGGAATAGCAATCGGACACACGCTGGCGACTCTACTCGTAGGACCTCTCTTCTTCGGCCGTATCTTATGCGGATGGGGATGCTGGCGGGCGATGGTTCTGGAATTGCTGCCCGTGGGCCGCGGCAAAGGACGCCGCATAGGCGTCTGGCGCTTCCTGCCCTTGGCTGGAATGGCAACGGTCCTCGCCGCCGCGGCCCTCAGTTTCTTTGTTTTTGGCCACCGGGCTGGGGGTGTTCCTGGGTCGGTGAGGGTGGCCGGTGCAAAGTCGCTCCTGATTGGATTCGGCATCTACTATGCCGCATCCATCGGCCTCGCATTTGCAATGAACGACCAGAGAGCCTTTTGCAAGTATCTCTGCCCCAGCGCGGTCATCCTGCGCCTCACCAGCCGAGCATCTCTGCTGAAGATGGCCACCGATCGCCAGGTCTGCAACGGCTGCGGCGCTTGTTCCCGCGTGTGCCCGATGGACATCGATGTGAGAGCATTTGCCGTGTCCGGCAGGCGTGTCCTCTCCGGGGAATGCATTCTGTGCCAGAGATGCGCTCAGGTCTGTCCCGCCGGGGCAGTTGCGCCCTGTTTCGGCCTTGATGTAGCGCGAGGAACGCCGTTTTTCAACCTCAAGTAACTGTCGCCAATCGATGAAACCTCGAAGCATCACTCATCACTGGGCTGACTTCGTGACCTACTCGCTCGCCGCCTTTACGCCATCGCCTCCCGGCTCATCGGCTCAAGCCGCAATCAATAATTACATGGTTGCATCAGGCGAAGCAGCGCCGCTGTCGTGGCAGGAGACGGCATGGGCTCCGGACTTGCTCGCAACTGTGCTGTTCACTGCTCCGTTGCTGGCCGCGGGCGCGCTCTTCATCTCGTTGAGCAGCTTGACTAGCCGGGCAAAACCCTGTTCACGAGCTGTCTTGTTGCCGGGTACTGTGTTGCCAGGATCTTCGCCCGCGCGCATAAAGCCGTGGCCGGCGCCATCGTAGGTGACCAGCTCGAGAGTTTTGGCCGCGGCCTTCATCGCCGTTATAGTAGCGGGGAGGGTGGCTCCGATGCGTGCGTCGTTGCCGGCGTAGAAGCCATAGACCGGAGCGGTGATCGTGGAAACCTCCGCGGGGCCAGGACCGTAAAAGACGAAGGCGGCGGAGAGGTCTTTGCGGTGGGTAGCGAAGGCGAATGACTTGCCTCCACCCCAACAGAAGCCGACAGTCGCGATCTTTCCGTTGGCTGCCGGCAATTGTTTCGCATAATCGGCGGCGGCGTCCAGGTCGGCGGTGACAACATCCGGATCAAGGGCGGAGACGGCCTTCACGGTTGCGTCCTGGCTGACAAAGTCGCCAGATCCGCCGCCATTCGGAGCGAAGCCGGTGAGCAGGTCGGGAGCGATGACGATGAAACCCTGCGCGGCCAGTTCGTCTGCCATCTCTTTGGCCCAGTCGCTGAGCCCGAAGATTTCGTGAATGAGGATCACTGCCGGGGCTTTAGTTCTGACCTCCGGATAAACTACGAAGGCCTGGACAGTACGGCTCCCGTGCTTTAGAGAAACGTACTCACGGTGGCGGGGTGAGGCTTCGAGCCGGGCTTTGGCCCAGTCCTGAGCATGAAGGGAAGCGACAGCCGGCGAAAGCAGAACGCTGGCGACGAGGGGAAGCGCGCGGAGCGTCATCGATTTCATGGGGACAGTGTAGCCCCGCGAAAGATCAGGCCGCAAGTCTCTCGTGCTAAATCCTCTGCCGCACCACAGGCGCTCACGCCATGGCCTCCCGGCTCATCGGCTCAAACTTTAACTGGTTCGTCTTGCGGTCCACGTCGATGCGCACATGCGCACCGTGCAGCACTTCGCCGTTGAGAATCTTGATCGCCAGCGGATCCTGAATCATACGCTGCAAGGCGCGCTTCAGCGGACGCGCGCCGTAGGCCGCGTCGGAGCCAGAGGCCATAATCAGTTGCCGCGCCGGTTCGGTGAGTTCAAGCGAGATCTGCCGCTCTTCGAGCAGCTTGCTTACCTCGTTGAGCCGCAGGTCGAGAATCTTGCTCATCTGCGCCGGCCCCAGCGGACGGAAGATCACGATGTCGTCGACGCGATTCAAAAACTCCGGCCGGAAGTGCTCGCGCAGCACGCGCATCACCGATTCGCGAGCCATATCGAAGTCGTGTTCACTCTTGAGCGCGTCGCCCGCCAGCATGGCCGCGCCCAGGTTCGAGGTCATGATGAGCACCGTGTTTTTGAAGTCCACGGTACGTCCCTTCGAGTCGGTCAGACGGCCATCGTCCATCACCTGCAAGAGAATGTTGAAGACATCCGGGTGCGCTTTCTCGATTTCGTCGAAGAGAATCACCGCGTAAGGCCTGCGATGCACGGCCTCGGTCAACTGCCCGCCCTCGTCGTAGCCCACGTAGCCGGGCGGCGCGCCAATCAGCCGCGCCAAGGCGTGCTTCTCCATGTACTCGCTCATGTCGATGCGCACCATGGCCTGCTCATCGTCGAAGAGAAACTCGGCCAGCGCCCGCGCGGTCTCCGTTTTGCCCACGCCCGTCGGTCCCAGAAAAATGAACGAACCGATGGGCCGTTTGGGATCGCTCAAACCCGCGCGCGAGCGGCGAATCGCATTGGCCACGATGGTCAGCGCCGCATCCTGCCCGATGACCCGCTCCCTCAGCCGCTGCTCCATCTCCACCAGCTTCGTCACTTCGCCTTCCAACATGCGCGAGACAGGAATCCCCGTCCACTTGCTGACGACTTTGGCGATGTCCTCCTCATCGACCTCTTCCTTCAACATGCGCGTTGCGCCGGCATTGCCGTCCTGCGACGCGTTCAGCTTCTTCAGCTCGGCTTCGAGCTTCGGCAGCTCCCCATACTGGATCTGCGCCGCGCGGTCCAGTTGCCCCTTGCGCGTCTGCTCCTCGGCCTCGAAACGCAGCGCCTCGATCCGCTTCTTCAATTCGCTCACGCGGCTGATCGCCTCGCGCTCCCTGGTCCAGCGCGCGCGCAAAGCCGTAATCTGCTCGCGTAGCGCGGCTATTTCGCGCTCGACTTCAGTGCGGCGCTCCACGCTGTTCACGTCGGTCTCGCGCTTCAGCGCCTCACGTTCAATTTCCAGCGACGTTTTCTCGCGTTCGAGTTGATCGATCTCCGTGGGCACCGAGCCGATCTGAATGGCCAGCGAAGCCGCGGCCTCATCCACCAGGTCGATGGCCTTGTCGGGCAGAAACCTGTCGCTGATGTAGCGATGCGAGAGCGTGGCCGCGGCCACAATCGCCGCGTCCTTGATGCGCACGTTGTGATGCGCCTCGTAGCGCTCCCTCAGCCCGCGCAGAATGGCGATGGTGTCTTCCACGTTGGGCTCGCCCACGTAGACGATCTGGAAACGCCGCTCCAGCGCCTTGTCCTTCTCAATATATTTGCGGTACTCGTTGAGCGTGGTTGCGCCGATGGCCCGCAGTTCGCCGCGCGCCAGCGCCGGCTTGAGCATGTTGCTGGCGTCGATGGCGCCCTCGGCCGCGCCCGCCCCGACCAGAGTGTGCAGCTCGTCGATGAAGAGCACGATCTCGCCGTTCGCTTCTTCAATTTCCTTGAGCACCGCTTTGAGCCGGTCCTCGAACTCGCCGCGATACTTGGCGCCGGCCAGCATCGCGCCCAGGTCCAGAGCGATCACCCGCTTGTCCTTCAAGCTTTCCGGCACGTCGCCGGAGACGATGCGCCGCGCCAGTCCCTCCACAATCGCCGTCTTGCCCACGCCCGGTTCGCCGATCAGCACAGGATTGTTTTTTGTGCGCCGGCTCAGCACCTGGATCACGCGGCGAATCTCCTCGTCGCGCCCGATCACCGGGTCCAGCTTGCCGCGCCGGGCCAGTTCGGTCAGGTCCTTGGCATACTTTTCGAGGGCTTGGAATTTGCCCTCGGGATTCTGGTCCGTGACGCGCTGCGAGCCGCGCACCGCCGTGAGCGCCTGCAGGATCGCCTCGTGCGTAGCGCCCAGAGCGACCAGCGCATCCCGCGCCGCGTCGCCTTTCAAATGCGCCGCGCCCAGCAAAAGGTGTTCCGTGGAAACGTACTCGTCCTTGAAATTCACGGCCTCGCGGAAGGCCTGTTCCAGCGCCTTGTTGAGCGCCTGGCTCAGACCCGGCTGTGTGGCCGCTCCCGCCACGCGAGGCAGTTTTTCCTCGATGGTATGCAGATCGTGCTCCAGCCGTTCGGTGGGAACGCCAATCTTCTCGAGCACCGCGGGAATCACGCCCTCCCGGTCCTCCACCAGCGCCAGCAACAGGTGCACGGGCTGCACTTCGGGATTGCCCAGTTCCGCAGCCCGCGCCTGCGCCTGCTCCATCGCCTGCTGCGATTTGACCGTCAGTTTTTCCCAACGAATAGCCATGAAAACTCCAGTTGTCAGAGATCAGAGATCAGGGAAAAGCATCGCGGCATAGCCTGCTTCAACATGCCCGGAAAGCCCATTGAACTCTTTGGATGAGCGATGCACTCTTCCGGTCACGAAATCCTGATCCCTGATCTCTGACCACTGACCACTGCTTTTACGCCGCCACGTTGATCTTGATCTGCTTGGGCTGGGCTTCGGGCTTCTTCTGGAGCTCCAGCTTGAGCACACCAGCATTGTAGCTGGCCGCGACGTTCTCCGTATCGACCGTGGAAGGCAGCGTGAAGGCGCGGAAGAAGCTGCCGTAGCGCCGCTCGATGCGATGGAAGTTCTCTTCCTTCTCCTCATTCTCGAACTTGCGCTCGCCCTTGACGGTCAGCGTGTTGTTCTCCACGCTCACGTCCAGGTCTTTCTGCTCGATGCCCGGCACTTCGAGCTTGAGCATCACCTTCTTTTCGTCTTCATAGATATCGACCGCCGGCACAAAGCTGGCCGTGGTCATCGGATTTTCCCCTTCGTTCAGATCGCGAAAGAGAGAGTTGACGCGGTTCTGCAAGGCTACGACTTCCCGGAACGGGTCCCAACGAGTGATTGCCATGATGTGTACCTCCTGATGGATTCTGGAATGATGGGCCGGGAGGGTGAGTCCCAGCGCTCAATTTATCGGACGCAACTATAGCATAAACGATTCATATAATATGCGTGTTTAACACTCATATTTTGGATAAATTCTTATGTACAAGTGTTTTCAATAACTTAGAGGAGATCAAGGACGAAATAGACCCCCGTTTTTCGCCAGTTCTGCCCGCTATTGCCGCTTCCCACTCCACTCCAGGTAGCTGGTGAACTCCGTTTGGCCTGGTATTTTCAGCTCAAATTTGCCGCTCATCACCCCGTCCAGGAATTCGTAGCTCAGCCGGTATTGCGGCCCAGGTTGCGCGGGATCGGAGAGAAAAACCACGGTTCCGGTCTTAGGCGTGGAGAGGTCATAGTGAATGACGTGGCCCTCGTTGTCGAAGTAGATGGCCTGGAAGGTTTGTCCGCTGGCCGCGGGGTAGATGTAGAGCAGATCGTTGTGCTGGCAGTCGAAATCCTCCGGGGCTGCGCAGGCGCCGCTTCGGGAGTGCCGTGCCAATACGTGGTCGCGAAGTTCCAGCCGGAAGCTGTAAGCGGCCGCGGCCTGCGCCTGCGCCATTCCGCCGGTGGTCTTTGCCTCCCATGATCCGAGCAGAAAGCGAAGCGCGGCCCACGGATCGGCCTTGGCAGGGGTCGACACGGAGGCTTGCGCGGTCACGCCACAGACCGTCAGCAGGGCCATTGCGGCCAAACCTGCAAAGCATCTCTTCATGGGCATCCTCAATCTTGAAAGTTTACCCCAACAACGGAATCCCTGGGATTCCCGCTTCCGCTCCCGGGCAATCCACGGCCCGCTTCAGCGGCCTTCTACAATGGAGCTAGATGACGCATCTCTCCGCCCTTCCCTCCTCCATGGACTGGCATTGGCTTTGGCTCATGGCGGCTGCCTTTCTGGCCGGGGTGCTCAACGCCGTGGCCGGCGGCGGCTCTTTTCTGCTGTTTCCCGCCATGCTGGGCATGAAGATGCTGCCCGTCCAGGCCAACGCCAGCAACACCGTGGCCCTGTGGACCGGCCAGCTCACCTCCGTCGCCGCCTACCGCGACGATATCCGCAAGAATCTCCGCCTCGCATTGCCCATGGGCGTTGCTGGTCTGTTGGGCGGCGCCGCCGGAGCCGTGGTCCTGCTCAACACGCCGCAGATGACCTTTCTGCACCTGGTGCCCTGGTTGTTCCTCGTAGCCGCCACCATCTTTGCCCTCAGCGGTTCGGTCTCCCGCTGGCTCGAGCGCCGTAAAAGCGCGGCCGGCAGCGCCGTCCATCCGCCACGCCGCTTGCCGGTCTTTCTGCTGACCATCGTGGCCTGCTTTTACATCGGTTATTTTGGCGCTGGCGCCGGATTTCTGCTTATCACCCTGCTCTCGCTCTTCGGCTTCCAGGACATCCACGAGATCAACGCCCTCAAAGTGGTCTCCACTACCCTGGCCAACGGCATCGCCTTCGTCATCTTTACCGTCAATGGCCAGGTCGTCTGGCGCTACTGTCTGCTGGCCATGGCCACCTGCGCCATCGGCGGCTACTCCTCGGCCCGCTTCGCCCGTATGGTCCCGCAGCCGGTGCTCCGCGGGCTGGTCGTCTTCATCGGCTTTTCCATGGCCGCCTGGTTCTTCTGGCGTCAGTAGTCAGTTGTCAATGGTCAGTGGTCAGTTTAGAAACCGGGTCCACGCATCATCTCAGCAAATTAGCCACAAATCTCAACAAGTGGACTGCGCCCGGGCATTTGAGCTGACTACTGACCACTAAAATAGAGCCATGAGCCACGAAGGCATCCGCTTTGCCGACAGGGACCATGCCGTGAGCGAGACCGAAGCCGGCCGTCCCCTGCCCCGCATCGCCGTCACTCCACAGAAGGTCCGCGTTCTGCTCACCGAGGGCAAGGGCCTGGAGATCGATTGGGCTGACGGCCATAAGAGCGCCTGGAGCTTTGCCTGGCTGCGCGAAGCCTGCCCCTGCGCCACCTGCGTCGAAGAGCGCAAGCTGGAAGGCCGCAAACCCGGCCAGCCCAAACCCAGGCCCGCCTCCGTCCTGCCCATGTATACCCCGCCGGCCAAGCCCGCGAGCGCCCGCGCCGTCGGCCGCTACGCCATCCAATTCAACTGGCAAGACGGCCACTCCGGCGGCATCTACTCCTGGGATTACCTGCGCCGTGTCTGCCAATGCCGCGAATGCACCTTCGCCGCGGCTGAAACTACCGGCACGCCCAACTAGCAATTGCTTAATTGGTTTTATTTGCTCCTCAGGTGGGACTCCAACTTACAACCCTTCGGTTAACAGACGCGCGGGGGGAACGCGCTATCGCGGCGTCACGGGCAGCCGGATGGTGGCGCGGGCTCCAGGGCCGTCTTCGCGGTTACAGAGGCGGATTTCACCCCCGTGGGCGCGGGCAATTTGCTGAGCCAGGGCCAGGCCAACGCCGCTGCCGGCGGGCTTGGTGGTGTAGAAGGGAACGAAGAGGTTGTCGGCGTTGGCGATGCCCAGGCCGAGGTCTTCAATGGAAACCAGAACGGCCGCGCCGGCCAGCTGCCAACTTACACGCACCGGCTGGGCGCCATTGGCCAGCGAGGCATCCACGGCGTTGGCCAGCAGGTTGATGAACATCTGCTCCAACTGATCGGGATCGGCGTTGAGCACCAGAGGCGGTCCCGGTTCAAGCTGGACGGCCAAACGCTGTTCCAGATGCACAACCCGCTCCAGCAGCGGCCCCAGCGGAACAGGCTTGAGTTGCGGCGAGGGCAACTGGGCCAACAGCCGGTAAGACTGCACAAAGCGGTGCAGCGCGTCGACGCGGCTCTCGACCACGCCCAGGCCGCGACGAAAGTCATGCAGAACCGCCTCCTCCCCGCTCATCTGGTCCACCCGCGACAGCAGGCTGCCGGCGATGGACTTTATGGGCGCCAAGGAGTTGGAAAGTTCGTGCCCCAGGACGCGGATCAGCCGCTTCCAGGCCATCTGTTCCTCTTCCTGGAGCGGGAGGCTTACGTCGGCCAAAAGGAGCAAGGTGTGGGGCGCGCCGTCCTGGCGGAAGGCAGCTTTGCGCAGCAGCCAGCGCGTTGATTTGGCGCCGAAGGAGTGAATGGTCTGGTCGGGCGCGGCAAGCAGCTCTTCCAGGCCGAGTTCGCGGGCAGTGTGGCCGAAGCAACGGACATGGGGCCGGCCGAGCAACTTCACACCGGCGTCATTGACCAGTTGAAGCAGGTCGTTGCGGTCGAAGGCGAAGAGGGGCGCGTGCATCACTTCAAGGATGCGGGCCAGCAGAGCCGTGGCCTCGAGCGAACGGACGCGCTGCTTTTGCAGAAGATCGGCGAGCGCGTTGACCTCGGCGGCCAGTTCGCCGAGCGCGTCTTGCGAGCCGGCTCCTCGAGCGCGGAAGGAGTAGTCGCCCTCGCGCAATGATGCGACCACGTTCGAGAGCGTTTGCAAGGGGCGGATCGTGCCTTCAATGAGCGCGGCAGCCACCAGCAGCATGTAGAGAAGTAGGCTGCCCGCGAGAAGCAGCGCGGGGGCAAGTGCGAGTTGCCGCTGGTAGAGAAAGATGCCTGCAAAGATCAGCGCGGGCAGCGCCAACAACAGACAGTAACGCCACGTCCGGCGGACCGCCGAGCGGCGACGCCAACGCACACCTTTCTCATATCGCATATTTTTCGATGCGGCGATAGAGCGCGGCGCGGCTCAACCCCAGGGCCTCGGCGGCCTGCGAGATATTGCCGTCGCAGCGGCGCAGCACCTTGCGGATGAGCAGAGCGTCGACCTCGTCGATGCTCATATTTTCAAAGGACTGGGTGGAAGAGCGGGCAGAGGCGATGGCAAGATTGACCGGCTCAATCTCCTCGCCGCGGCAGAGAAGGATGGCGCGTTCGACGGTGTGCTCCAGCTCGCGCACGTTGCCCGGCCACGCGTACTGCATCATCTGCTGCATGGCGGGCGGCGAGAAGCCAGTCACCTGCTTGCGATAGCGAGCGCGGTTGCGGGCCAGGAAGTGCTGAGCCAGCAGCGGAATGTCTTCGCAGCGGTCGCGCAACGCGGGTAGGTGAATCTCGACCGTGTTGATGCGGAAGAGCAGGTCCTCGCGGAAGTTGCCCGCTTTGGCTTCTTCCTGCAAATCAGCGTTGGTGGCGGAAAGAAGGCGCACATCAACGCGGCGGGTCTGCGAGGAGCCGACGCGTTCCAGTTCGCCCGTCTCCAAAACACGCAACAGTTTAGCCTGCTGACGAAGGGGGACGTTGGCAATCTCATCCAGAAAAAGCGTGCCGCCGTGGGCCAGCTCAAAGCGGCCGACCCGATCAGTGCGGGCATCGGTAAATGCGCCTTTGATATGGCCGAAGATCTCGCTCTCGAAGGTTCCCTCCGGCAGTCCACCGGCATTGACCGCGACCAGGGCCATGCGCGAGCGGGGCGAGGCGGCGTGGAGCAGTTTGGCGACAATTTCCTTGCCAGTGCCATGTTCGCCGGTGATGAGCACGTTGGCGTCAGAGGGGCCGACCTGCGCGATCAGCTCCAGCACAGGTTGCATGGAGGGCGAGCTGGCTACAAACTCCGGCATGCCCTCGGCGCGCAGCAGGCGGTTCTCGAGTTCCAGTTGGCGGGCACGACGCAGAACCTGATGCAGCTCGGCGTGAACGCGGATGAGGGACATAAGCCGTTCATTCTCCCACGGCTTTTGTACAAAGTCGCGGGCGCCGCGCTTGATGCTTTCAACGGCCAGATCGATGTTGCCCCACGCGGTCATCACAATCACCGGCAGCCGCGCATCGAACTCCTGGATGCGCGCCAGCAGATCAAGGCCCTCCTGGCCGGAGGTCGTGTCGCGTGTGTAGTTCAGGTCGATGAGCAACACATCGTAATCCCGTTCGCCCAGCGCTTCCAGCAAAAGCTCGGGCGAACGCACACAGTCCACGGCGATCCCCTTCGGCATCAGCAGCAGCTCGACAGCCTCAAGGATGTGCGGTTGATCGTCGGCAACCAGGACGCGGATTGGTTCTTGCTTACTGGAGATGGTCTTCCTCCACGGTGCCCGATTTTGCGGAATCGATCGAGATGCCGTACTCCTCGAGGACCGATCCCGTCGCGCGGTGCACCTCAATGCGCGCCTTTTCGTATGCGGTCTCGGCCGTCACCAAAGCCGACTCGGCCAGCGACAGGTCGTGCTCGGCCGCCAGCGTTTGTTGATTTGATCCCGCGCCTAGTTTCTGCTCTTTCTGCATGATATCCAAAGTCCGCGCTGCCAGGTCGCGGGCCTTGCGGGCCGCCTCCACGCGGCTCACTCCCTGCTCCATGGCGTAGCGGGCGTTCTGCACCTCGATGCGGATCTGCTTCTTCCGCTCCTCAAGATAGACCTGCGACTGGCGGTACTCGAGTTCGGTGCGGTACTGGTCGGCCTTGGCGACGCGATTGCGCAGAGGGATGCTCAGTTGCAGTCCCACCTGGTACTCCGGCGAAGAGTAGTTCAACGCGTTTTCGGCCGCGCCGCCAAAACCTGTGGGCACAGTGCTCCCAGTTTTTAGAGAGGTGCTGGTGGTGCCGCCATATCCCGTGCCGGCATAGAAGCCATAGGCGGAAAGCTGCGGCAGCATTGCGTTGCGGGCGGTCTTGCGGCTCAGTTCGCTGTTCTGCAACACCAGGGTCGACTCCTGCAGCTCGACACGGTTCTTGAGTGCATCCGTAATCATATCCTGCACGGATTGAGAGCTGGGCGCGGCCTGGCTACCGATGGCGTCGGTGGGAATCACCGGCATATCCTGCAGGGCGGGATCGTCAAGCGAGCGCGTGATGGCGTTCTTCATATAAAGTTCCTGCAACTCCAGATTGGTGCGAGCCACGGTAAGGTCCTGCTGGCGGTTGGCCAATTCTCCCTCGGCTTTCAGCACATCCATCTCGGGAATCGCCTGCAGCTTAAGCTGCTTGCGGGTGGTGTTCAGCGTTTCGGTGGCAAATCCTACGGAACGCTCTTGCACCTGCTCGTCATCATAGGCGCTGACCAGGTCCCAGTACAGATCGCAGATCTGCGTGACAGTGGCGATGACCTGCGCTTTGAAAGCGATGTCGGAGACCTTCTGATTAGTCTTGGCGATGCGCAGGTAGCGCAGGTTGGTGCCCACGCCGAATCCGGCCAGGAGCTGCTGCTGCACGTAGACCTGGAAATAGGAAGTGAGCTGCGGGTTGATGGACTGATTGGGGCTGTTGAAGGTCTGGCGCTCGTTATTCCAAGCCACTTGGACTCCGCCGCCCGTTGGAAACGCCTGCTGGTAGTTGACGTTGCCCAGGATGGTGTTCTCGTGGATGACGGGAATGCCGTAAAGGGTCTGGTTGGGGAGCAGTTGCGTCAGGTGATCGACGTATGTGTTGGCGTTGATGTATGGATCGTAGCCGGAAACGCTGGTTCCGGTGCCGAGTGTAGAAGTGACCAGGCCCGAGGCGCCCGCGCCTGCGCCGCCCGCGCCGCCCGATGTGCCGCCGGCTCCAGCACCCGAACTGCCGCCAAAGCCGCCCACACCGGTGCCGCCGGGCGTGCCCGACACAACGCCGGTGTTTACGCCGCGTACCGAGCCGCCGGCCGAGGTGCGCAATACGTCCATCTGCGCAATGGGAATGTTGTAGCGGGCGATGACCAGGTCGAGGTTGTTTTCAAGCGCAAGATCGATCGCGTTGCGCAGCGAAAGATAAAGCTTGCCGTCGCGCACCAGCGTATCAAGGCGCGGCGAGTTGGCCAGACTGGGCGGCGGAACGGTCTGGCCGCGGTAGGCGTCAAAGGGATTGCGCGAAGGCCGGAGCAGTTGATTGAAAGGGATCTGTGCGGCAGGCTTCTCAGAAGAGGCGGCTGCCGGCGCGGGCGTTTGCACGGTGACCGGCTGCTCTGCTGCAAGCGCAAGATTCGCCTGCAACAGAAGAATGGCGGTCAAAACCTGCACCCGCATCCGAATGAAAGTCCAGGCTCGATCGGTCGAATATGTCTTCAGGAGTTTCACTGGACGTTGACCTCCACAGTCGTTGGTTGAAGCGCTTGATCGCGCGTCAGCCAGCCGTCGCGCAGCTCGATGATGCGCTTCCCGTAGTGGGCGTTCTCGTCCGAATGCGTTACTTGCACGATGGTTGTGCCGGCGCGGTTGAGTTCGCAAAAGAGATTCATGATTTCGCGCGCCTGGGTGGAGTGCAGGTTGCCGGTTGGCTCGTCGGCCAGCAGCAGCGCGGGAGCGTGGACCACGGCGCGCGCAATGCCCACCAGTTGCTGCTGCCCGCCGGAGAGCTGCGAGGGATACAGGTCCTTCTTGGCGACAATCTGGAAGCGGTCGAGAATGTCGGCCACCATCCCCTGGCGCTCCTTGGCGGGAAGGTTCTTGTAGGAGAGCGGCAGATCGATATTCTCGGCCACGGTCAGATCGTCCAGCAGATGATAGCTTTGGAAGACCATGCCGATGCGTTCACGGGCCAGATCGGCGCGCTGCTTGCGATTCAGCTTGTGCGCCGGCGTTTCGCCGAACCAGTACTCGCCTAGCCAGCCATCGTCGAGCAGAGCCAGCACGTTAAGGAGCGATGACTTCCCGGCGCCCGACGGGCCCATCACAGTGACGAACTCGCCTTCTTTGATGGTGAGCCCGATGCGGCGCAGCACCCAGGTTTCGGTGGGTCCGGTCTTGTAACTGCGTTCTACGTTTTTCAGTTCGATCATTGTGTTACTCCGATCTCAAAGCAAGAATAGGGTCGACGGATGCGGCGCGGCGGGCAGGCAGCCATGCGGCCAGGAATGAGGCCGCGGCAAGAACCAGAACCACCGTGGTAAAAGTGAGAGCGTCGTGCGCCTGGACGCCATAGATGTAGATGCTCGCGAACTTGACAGCAAACCAGGCCAGCGCGCCGCCGATGGTCAACCCGAAGGCGACCAGCAAAAGCGCGCGGCGCAGAATGAGCGAGAGGATGTTGGCTTGAGGAGCGCCCAGAGCAATGCGCAGCCCGATCTCGCGCGTGCGCTGCGCGACGGCAAAGGAGAGCAGGCCGTAGAGGCCGACGGAAGCGATCAATAGCGCGAGAGCCGCGAACGTTTCCAGCAGATGCGCGATCAGCGTCTGGCTGCCGAAGGAGTCTTCCACGGCTTCATGGATGGTCTTCACATTGGTAGTGGTGGCGTCGGGAGCGACCTCATGCAACGCCTTGTCGAACTGCGCGCGCAGTGAGTCAGCAGGAACTGCGCCGCGAATGGCCACCTGGATGAAGGCCGTTGCGATGCCGTACAGCGGTGTGCCAGGCTCGCTTTGCGCGAGGCAGAAATAGATCTCAGGCTTGGTGGAATCGGTGACATTCCACTGCTTCATGTCCGCGACCACGCCGACGATACGCATATCGCTGAAGCGGCCTTTATTGCCCATAGAGACGGAGTGGCCGACCGGGTCCTGGTTGGGCAGGTACATGTTGGCGAAGGCCTGGTTAATGACGACGACGGGTGGGGACGAAGGTGTGTCGCCGTCGGTAAAGAAGCGGCCGCGCAGCATAGGAATGCCTAATGCATCGACAAGCCCGGGCGATGCTAGCCGACCGTCGGCCCGCGGCTCCTTTCCGTACGGAACGTCCTTGTGGTCGAGGTTGGTGATGATGGAGACTCTCATTTCGCGCCGCAAGGGCAGCACAGAACTGAGCGCGGCCACCTGGACGCCGGGAATGGCGCGCAGGCGATCGAGCAGCGGCAAGTAGGAGTTGCGCACCACGCTGGGCTGACCGGCTGAGGACTCCCCATCGTCGAGCTGCGAACCGCCGTTGAGAATGATGCCGCCAGTGAGTACGTTCTGCTGCGAAAAGCCAAGCGGCACCTGGCGCAGGGCGTGAATGGTGCGGAGGAACAACCCGGCGCCCACAAGGAAGACCAGCGTGAGGGCGAGCTGCGCAACCACCAATACTTCGCGGGTGCGATTCTGGCTGGCGGATGCGGTCGCCGTCACGCCGTGCAGAGCACCCTGCACATCGCGGCGCATGGCGCGCAGCGCGGGGAAGACGCTGACAACGATCGCAGTGAGAAGCGTGAGCGCCGACAGGCAGGCAACCACGCGCCAATCCAGATGAATGGCGTTGGTCAGCGGTAGATTGCGTTGGATTTGCCGCCACAGCAGCTTGATGGCAGTTTGCCCCAACAGCAATCCGAAGACCGCGCCGGTGCCGCTTAACAACAGACTTTCGACGATAGTTTGCTGCAGCAAACGAGCGCGGCTGGCTCCCAACGCGGCCCGGACGGCCTGCTCGCGAGTCCGTGAAACTGCGCGCGCCAGCATGAGGCTGGTAACGTTGAGACAGGCCAGCGCCCAGATGCCGAGGACGACGGCATAGAGCAGCGCGAGCGGCTTGCGAACCTGCTGGTTCAGCGACTGCTGGTACTCCGTGACCGCGATGCGTGGAGGAATGGGTGGGCCGTCGGTGGACTCTTTGGAGACAATTGCCTGCGTACGGGTGAGCTGATCGGTGAGCTGCGCGACGGTCATGCCATCGGGCAGACGCGCGTAGAGATCTCCCCACGCCACTTGCTTGCCGCTCATTGAAGAGCGGCTGGCGGGATCGATTGCCGCGGGCGACCATATCTCGTTGACATCGCCAAAGGGGAACGAAAAGCCTTTGGGCATGACACCGAGTATGGTAAAGGGCCGACCTTTGATGGTGAGAGTCTTGCCTGCGATTTGAGGATCGGAAGCGTAAAACTTGCGCCACACCTCCTCACCGATCAGCACGACGCGATTTTGGCCGGGATCGTTTTCATCGTCGCGGAAAGAACGGCCGAGGATGGGCTGCACGCCAAGCATTGCAGGCAGGCCGGCGGTGACCTCAACCTTCTGTGCCTGAAAGCGGCCTCCGGGAGCGACGATGCTGGCCATGGAGCTATTCATGACCACGCCGATCCGCATCCTCGCGCCCACCGCGTCACGCAACTGGAGCATGTTTGCGTAGCTCATCATGTAATAAGCGTCGGAACCAGCGCCTTTGATTTCGACGATGCGATCGGAGTGCGCATAGGGCAGCGGGCGCAACAAAATTCCGTTGAGCACCGCGAAGATGGCGATGTTGGCGCCCAGGCCAAGCGCCAGCACGGCCACGGCCGTAAACGTGAAACCAGGCGACTTGCGCAATTGGCGCAGCGCGTAGCGGAGGTCCTGAAGAATCGATCGCATCGTGAGTCTCCTTTCTTATTCCGTGCGTAGGGCCTGCATGGGTTCGATGGAAGCGGCGCGGCGCGCGGGAATGAATCCTGCCACGGTGGCGCACAGTCCAAGTACAAAGACCGAGCCGGCCAAAGCGAGTGGGTCGAATCCGCTTACACCATAGAGCATACTGGTCATGAGATGACCGGCAAGGAGCGCAGCGGGAATGCCCAGCGCGAGTCCGATGAGAATCTGCCAAAGCGCGCCGCGCATGACCATCGAGACCACGCTCGCGCGCGTTGCGCCCAGCGCCATGCGGATGCCGATCTCGCTGGTGCGGCGGGCCACGAAATAAGACATCACGCCGTAGAGGCCCACTGAGGCAAGCACCAATGCCAACACTCCAAAAAGGCTGGTGAGTTGGGCGATCAGCCGCTCTCCATTGAAGTTGCCTGCTACTTGCGCGTCGAAAGTGCGAAGGTCGATGACCGTGAGATTGGGATCGATGCCTGCCATGGTGCGGCGAATCAGCGCGTCGGCATTCTGCTGCGGCGCGTTGAAGTGCAGAATCACG
>JBEKZR010000110.1:0-9537 GCA_049509715.1 Occallatibacter sp.
GCTGTCGGCTGTGCGCTATGACACGCAACGGCGCCAGCGGGAAAGTAACTCGCCCATGACCAATTCTGCTTCCAGCCCAGCCCGCTATTACCTGACCACGCCCATCTACTACGTGAATGCGCGGCCGCACCTGGGCCATGCCTACTCGACCATCGTGTGCGACGCCATTGCACGGCGCAAGCGGGCGCTGGGCATCGAGACCTGGTTCCTGACCGGCACCGACGAGCACGGGCAGAAGATCGAGCGCTCCGCCGCGCTGGCCGGGCGCACGCCTATGGAGTTCGCCACGGCGATTGCGAGCGAGTGGCGCGGCCTGTGGGACCGGCTGGGGCTCACCTACGACGACTTCATCCGCACCACCGAAGAGCGTCACAAGCGCGGCGTGCAGCGCCTCTTCGCCACGCTGCGCGACAAGGGCTTCATTTACAAAGGCTTCTATACCGGCCAGTATTGCGTCTCCGACGAGGCCTATGTGGACGGCCCTCCCGGCACGCCCTGTCCGGACTGCGGCCGCGTGACCGAGACGGTGAGCGAGGAGAATTATTTCTTCAAACTTTCGGCCTTCGAGCGCAAGCTGCTGGAGTTCTACGAGGCCAACCCCGGGTTTATGGCGCCGGAGTCCACGCGGCGCGAGGTCATCTCGTTTGTGCGCGGGGGGCTGAAGGACCTTTCGGTCAGCCGGACCAGCTTTTCCTGGGGCATTCCCGTGCCGGGCGACGAGAAGCACGTGATCTACGTGTGGCTGGACGCGCTGGCCAACTACATTACCGCGCTTGGTTATGGTTCGGATGATGCGGCGGATCGGGCTCGCTTTGAAAAATTCTGGCCGGCGGACATGCATCTGATCGGCAAGGAAATCAGCCGCTTTCACTGCGTCTACTGGCCGGCGTTTCTGATGGCGGCGGGCATTGCGCTGCCGCGGAGCGTGAAGGCCAACGGCTGGCTGCTCTTCGACCAGGGGAAGATGTCCAAGTCGCGGGGCAAGATAGTGCGCGCGGAAACGGTGCAGGATGTGCTGGGCGCGGACGCCCTGCGCTACTTCCTGCTGCGGGAGATTCCCTTCGGGCAGGACGGCGGGTTTTCTTTTGATGCCTTAGTGCAGCGCTATAACGGCGACCTGGCCAATGGCTACGGCAACCTGGTCAGCCGTGTGGTGAACATGGTCCACAAGTACTTTGGTGGAGTGGTACCGGAGGCGGGCGCGGAGACTGCCGCCGAGGCCGCCCTGAGTCAGAGCGCCGTGGACACGATTGCCGCCTTTGGCCCTGCCTTCGATGAACTGAACTTCTCCGAAAGTTTAAAGAACCTGTGGTTCCTTGTGGCGGAGACCGACGGTTACCTGACCGCCAACGCGCCCTGGAAGAAGCCTGCCGACCGCCCGGAGGCGGAGCACGTTGCGCTGCAAGCCCGCGTGCTGGCCACGGCCGCCGAGGCAATTCGCATCATTACGGCGCTGGTTTATCCCATTCTGCCGGAGTCGGCCGCGAAGGTCTGGCGGCAGCTTGGGCAGGGCGATATTCAGGACGCGGCCAAGCGGGGTTTCTTGACGGAACTCAAGTGGGGCGGATTGAAGGCCGGAACAAAGTTTGGCGAGCCCGCGCCGTTGTTCCCCCGCGCGGAAAAGGACGCCATCGACCGTATGCAGACAATTGAGGAGCAAAACAACAAGAGTGTCATTGAAGCCGCCGGTGGCTCTGCCGCTCCGGCAGCCGAATCTGTTGCCAAGCCAGCTGCCCCCGCGCGACCCGTAGAAAAACCTGCGGCCTTTAAGGCGCTTGAAGCTGCGCCCACGCCCGCCGCATCTGTGCCTGCACCCGCACCTGTCCGGCCCGCTTTGAAAGGGCACGACTTCAATCGTGCCGCCAGCGCGCCGCAAACCGCCGGGGCTTTAGCCCCTGAGGCAGTCTCTTTGGAGAATCAATCTTCGATTCCAGTTCCTCCTTCAACTGTGCCAGCCGCCGCGCCAGCCCCGAATCCTACAGCGCCAGCTGCGCCAGCCGAGTCGGCCCCGCACGAGGAGCCATCGCATATCACCATCGACGACTTCGCCAAGGTTGATCTGCGCGTGGCGCAGATTCTGGTGGCCGAGCGCGTGCCCAAGGCCGACAAGCTGCTGCGCCTGGAGGTCGACCTGGGCTACGAAAAGCGGCAGATTCTGGCCGGCATTGCCCAGTGCTACGAGCCGGAGAAGCTGATCGGGCGGAAGATCGTGATCGTCGCCAACCTGGCTCCGCGCAAGATGCGGGGGCTGGAATCGAACGGGATGTTGCTGGCCGCCTCGCTCGAAGACGGCGCGCCTGTGCTGGCCGGATTTCTGGAAGATGTTCCGCTGGGGGCAAGGCTGAAGTAACCACCTGCGGTGGGGCAGATGCCTTCGGCTCGCCGGAACACAATGGCAATCTTGCAGTGAACCCGCTGGAGGCCTGCAGTGCTGATTGATTCTCATGCGCACATTGACAGCGAGCGCTATGCGGAGGACCGCGAGGCAATGCTGCACCGCGCCTGGGGGGCGGGGGTGGGCGCGGTGCTGGCCATCGGCATTGGCGAGGAGCCGGCCCAGATGCACAGGGCTCTGGAAATCTGCCGCGAGTTCAACGGACGACCCCCCGAAAATGAATTCAGGCCCGGGGCGGGTCTGCCACGGCTCTACTCGAGCGCGGGCGTCTATCCTCACAATGCGACTGAAATTGACGATGCTGTCCTCTCCAAACTCGACGGTTTGCTGGCCGAGCCGGAGGTGATTGCCTGCGGCGAGATCGGCCTGGACTATTTCCACCCAGGCGCGCCGCACGATGTGCAGCGCGAAGGGCTGACTCGCCAACTGGAGATTGCCGCGGCACGCAAGCGGCCCATCCTGGTTCATTGCCGGGGCACAAACGAGTCCACCGACGCCTGGGACGATCTTTTCCTCGTCTTGGAGCAATATTGGAGAGGAACTGGGCTGGGCGGCGTAATGCACTGCTTCGGCGGCGGATGGGAGCAGGCGCGGCGGTCGCTCGACCTGGGCTTTCTGGTCTCGTTTGCCGGAAATCTGACCTATCCCAAGGCCCAGGCGCTCAGGGACGTGGCCGCCCGGCTGCCCCTGGATGGGATACTTGTAGAGACCGACGCCCCCTGGCTGGCGCCCGCGCCCCATCGCGGCAAGCGCAACGAGCCGGCCTGGGTGGTCCGGACCGCTGAAACTCTCGCAGAACTTCGAGGCGCGGAAGCGCACGAAATCGCCTCCGCGACCACGAAAAACTTCTTTCGGCTGTTTCGCCTGCGGGCAGACGTGGGAAACTGATAACGGTGCTGCGCACGGCAGCGTTTTTCCCGCGCTTGAGGGGAGGAGAAGCCATGGCCCTTGATAATTCGTTCGATATCGTGAGCAAGGTGGACATTCAGGAGGTCCGCAACGCCATCGACCAGGCGCTGAAGGAGATTCGCCAGCGCTTCGACCTGAAGGATTCCCACTCGGAGGTGGCGCTGGAGGGCAACGACGCCATTCAACTTGCCTCGGACAGCGAGTACCATCTGGAAGCGGTGAAGGAGATTCTGAGCCAGAAGCTGGTCAGGCGGAGCGTCCCGCTGAAGAATCTTGCCTACGAGAAGATCGAGCCGGCGGCCGGCAAGAGCGTGCGCCAGAAGATCAAGCTGCAGCAGGGCATCCCCACGGAAAAGGCCAAGGAGATCGTGCGCCTGGTGAAGGACTCGAAAAAGAAGGCGCAGGTCACCATCATGGGCGATACAGTGAGAGTATCCAGCAAGGACCGCGACGTGCTGCAAGGGATTATCGCCCTGTTGCGCGGCAAGGAGATGGGCCTGGAGTTGCAGTTTACCAACTACCGCACGTATTGAGCGGATGCCTGGCGGACGCCGCCGCATCCCGCAAGAACGGGCAGTTGGAGACGCAACGAAGCATCAAGCACGGGAGCCGGAGGACTTTGAGCGCACTGGCGACAGCAACGGCGAGAGAGGTTTTCGATCTGCTGCGGGACGACCTGGTGGCTATCGAGCAGGAGTTGGGCCGCGACGCCGCCTCGGGCGTAAGCACCATCACGGAGATCGCCGAATACCTGCGCGAGGGCGGCGGCAAACGCATCCGGCCCTCGCTGCTGCTGCTCTCCGCCCATTCACTCGGCTACTTTGAGCAGGGCGCCATCCGCCTGGGCACGGTGGTGGAGATGGTGCACACCGCAACGCTGGTCCACGACGACATCATCGACGGAGCGAATATGCGGCGCGGCCGCCCCTCGGCCAACACTTCCTGGGGGAACGAAAAATGCGTGCTGGCCGGTGACTGGCTCTACATGCAGGCCGTCAAGGTGGCTCTGGAAGAGAAGAACCTGCGCGTGCTCGACCTGCTGATCGGCCTGACCCAGCAGATGGTGGAGGGCGAACTGCTGCAAATCCAGAAGCTCGGCCGCGCCGTCTCCGAAGCCGAGTATTACGACCTGATCTTTCGCAAGACGGCGTGCCTGTTTTCGGTCTCGACGAGACTTGGCGCGGTACTGGCCGGCGCCGACGAGGCCGTGGAGGCCAGCCTGGCCGCATACGGCCGCGCCGTTGGCCTGGCTTTCCAGATCGTGGACGACGTGCTCGACCTGACGGCCACCGAAGAGGTTCTGGGCAAGCCCGTGGCCAGCGATCTGCGCGAGGGCAAGGCCACGCTGGCCGTGATCCACTCCATCGACCACGGCACCGCCGCCGACCGCAGAACCATCCAGCGGGTTCTGGACGACCGCAGCTTTGAGAACGTGAGCCGGGAGAAGATCCGGGAGATTCTGGCGCGCAACGGCTCGGTGGAGTACGCCATGTCCGTGGCCGACCGCTACGCCGAACAATCCCGCCAGGCCCTGGCTCCCATCGCCGACTCCGAGTTCAAGCGCGCCCTGCTCTGGGTGCCCGATTTAGTGGTGGCCAGGGACAAATAGCGGCCACCCGATGGAGCGGGGGCGATGATTTGAATTGTGAATGTAGAATGTACTCCGAGATGAATAAGCGCCTGGAAATGATACGTCAACTTCTGAGTGAGCTGGAAGTTGAGATGAACGCGACGGCGGGATCTGTGGGAGATCGCGATTTCTCCGCCCTGGAACTGCCGCTCATCATTCAGGAGATCGTTGACGATCTACAGCCCCTTCTGGAGCCTTACGACGCCGCATTCTACTGGTTTCTCTTCCGGCACTCGATCGCGAAGGATGGGAACCCGCATTACCGCATCAGCACCCGCAGCCTCCGCAGAGCGGTCGTGAAATCGGCGTATTCGAATATTGCCGAGAAGCCTATCTCGCTGGGAAAGGTGCAGGATACGCTTCGGGCGCTGGAAACCATTGGGGCCATACGGAAAGAAGGCGAGCCAAACCGGGAGGGCACGCTGTACCGGGTTCTGATGCCGGACGAAATTGAAGCATGCCGGAAATTCCGCTCCGAGCGGATGGCGTCGGAACCTGAGCTGTTCATCGACACCACGGATATCGACTACTACAACATTCGGCAGAACCGGATCAGGGTCTTTGAGCGGGATGGCTATTTATGCCGTGATTGTCAGAAACAACTGACCCGCTTTACCGCTACGCTGGCGCACGTTACACCGGTTGCGGAAGGCGGCGACAACAGCCTGGATAATCTTGTCACCGTTTGTCTTGACTGCAACTCCCGTAAGAGCAAACGCGCCGTGGGGGATTTTCCGGCGAAGCAATGACGGCGGCCAGCTCGCTTCAAGCATCCTGAACGATCGTTCCCTGATGGTAGACAATCTTCCAGCCGTCAGAGGTGTTCCGCCAGATGGTGGCCCGCCGGGTGAGCCGCTGCTTGTCCTGGAGCAGCGTATACGTCAGCAGATAGGTATCCTCGGACAGTTTGCGGCAATGAAAGTCCCGCGTCTCCCAGTCGTCGGCGTGGGGGACGGAAAATCGCTCCTCCAAACCATCCAGGACTGCCGGCCGGGAGTAGCGGCGGCCGGAGGCCCCGGTTTCCCAGTAGTCCTCCGCCGTCATCCGCTCGAAATCCGCCCTCGACGTTCCGAATTCAGGGCGATGAAAGATCGGCTCGCGGCGGGAGAGCTCGGCGAGCACGCCTTGGAGTTCAGGGGCCGTGGTGAGAGTGGGCTCAAAATCCTGAATCCACGATTTGCGCGCCTTCACGCGAACGGGATGGCCGGAGCTGACCTCAAGAAGTTCATCCTTTACCAGATGCAACCAGATGAGATCGGGCCGCGCAGGTGCATCCTGAAAGTGCAGGCTGGCCGCCTCCAACGCGTTTTCGGGTAGCGCTTCCCAGGTCTCGGCTTGGGCAACAATCGAGTGACCCGGCGCCCGCGCCACGTAGCCGCCCGCTTCTGTCTCGCGTACCTCGAAGATCAGTTCCATGGGAAACAGGATAGCGTGATTGGCTGCATCGTCTCCATGATTGCCGCAATGCGCTACTTCTCCGCCATCATCGCGCGCAGGGCCGTGGCGTACTTTTCCGGCAGGGGCTTCTTGTTCAACTGATCGTCGCAGACCATGTGGGTCGTCTCGCCCTCGGCCAGGAGGAGCTTCCGCTCTTCCCCCTTTTGGGACGCCTTTCGCCAGATTCGATAGGCGAACTTGAGCACCGGGCCGCGCAGCATCGCGGGGCGGGTTTCGATGAGGATCTGATCGTCGTAGCGGGCCGGGGCGCGATAGCGGCAACTGGCCTCTATCACCGGCAGGATGCACTGGTGATCGATCTCCAACTGGCTGTAGGCAAGGCCCAGCGAGCGGAGCAGCTCCACGCGGCCTATCTCAAACCAGACCAGGTAGTTGGCGTAGTAGACGATGCCCATCTGGTCGGTTTCGGCGTAGCGCACTCGAATTTCGGTCGTCACAGGCATGAGGAGGTCTCCGGTGTCTGAGAATGAATGAATTACGTCCCCGGTTTTCCACGTGGAACACGATCTTTCCTACATTCTTCCACGTTTTTCCGGGTTTTATCGGCTCGAATTCACAAAGGACGGGCCGAGGTTGATGGTTTCGCATCCTTGCGCCAGTAAAAAGTCGCAAGGATGGGGTAAGGGGCTTTGGGGGAACTTTCGGCCCGATGCCGCAGAGCCGGCCCTGTGGGTAGAGCGAACACGGGTCTCGTCCGCTGCGGCGGATGCGAGCTGGGAGACAAACCTCACGGCTTCAAATGCGTAAAGACTGGCAGCTTGGTTACGTCGTTGAAGATGACAACGACGGCAAGGGCCATCAGCATCACAAACGCCGCCTGGTAGATGCGCTCCTTGACGCTGATGCTGATCTCGCGGCGCAGGACGCCTTCGATCAGCAGGAACAAAATCATGCCACCGTCCAGGATGGGGAAGGGGAGCAGGTTGAGGATGCCCAGGTTGAGGCTGATCATGGCGGCCAGCCCGATCTCCGGCCCCCACCCCTTCATCTCCGCCGCTTCGCCGGCCATGCGGGCGATGCCCACCGGCCCGGCAAGCTGGGTGACGGAGACCTTTTGCATAATAAGTCCGCGCAGCACCTCGAAGATCAGCAACGATTTTTCGGCGCAGAACTCCCGGGATTTGGCGGCCGCCTTGCCCCAGGGAAGCGGCTCATTGCGAGTAGGAGTAGGCACGGTAAGGAAGCCCAGCTTCCAGCCTCCCTCGAGCTTGGCGGGATGAGCGACGATGGGCGGGAGGGCGGCGCCGTTGCGCAGCAGAACCAGCGAGAGCGGCTTACCCTGGCCGTTCTGCATGTAAGCCAGCAGCGAGGTCACCGTATGGAAGGGGTATCCGTCGACCGATAGGATGGCGTCGCCGCCGCGCAGGCCTGCCTGGTCCGCTGGAGTACCCGGCTGCACCTCCTGAATGCCGATGGGGCCGGCCATAATCTGGGGCAGAAGGCCCTCGTCGTTGAGGTCAAAGTTATCGTTTTTGGCCGCGGCGAGAACGTAGAGGCTCAGTTGCAGGGTTTTGCCGCCGCGCTCGACGGTAGCCGGGATAGTCTGGTTGGCGTTCAGCTTGAGGCGTTCGTATACCTTCTCCCAATTGGGATTACCGGCATCGGCGAAGCGGCGGATGATATCGCCCGGCTCAAAGCCGGCCTGCGCCGCGGCCGAGCCTGGAGTGACCCATTCGACGGTGGCGGTTTTGACTTCGACGGCGGGAACCTCGTTGATCCAGCTGAAGTAGAAGAACATCAGCACAAAGGCCAAAACGAAATTGGCCACGGGACCAGCCACGCCGATCAACATGCGCTGCCAGCGGGGATGCGAGGTAAGGGCGCCGGGGTCGTCCGCTGGGGCTACGGTGGCCTTGCCGGTGGCGGCGTCGCTGAGTTCGCTGAAGTTTTCGCCGGTCATCTTGACGTAACCGCCGAGCGGCGTGGCGGAGATGCAGTAGTCGGTTTCGCCAATCTGGATGCCGAAGAGGCGCGGAGGAAAGCCGATGGAGAAGCGCTCGACGCGGACCTTGCAGAGCTTGGCGACGGCAAAGTGGCCGAACTCGTGGACCACCACCATGATGCCGAGCATCACGATGAAGGCGGCGACAGATACCAGAAATTCATGCATAGATGTGCGGTTTTTCCCTCGATAAAACAGTGGACAGTGAACAGTGGTCAGTGGTCAGCCATCAGCCTTCAGCTATTAGCTTTTAGCCAAAAACAGCGATAAACACAAACCGCCGGTCACAGACAACTGAGCACTACTTTGCCAACAGTGCGCGCGCCGTTTCACGCGACTGCCGGTCGGCGTCGAGCACCTCGACAATGGCGGCCGGGTGCGCCTCAGGCGTGGATGCGAGCACCTTTTCAATTGTACGCGGGATTCCGGTGAAGGGGATACGGCGGTCAAGGAAAGCCTCGACGGCCACCTCGTCGGCGGCATTCAGGGCGATGCAATGGGCTCCGCCCTTCTCCGCCGCTTCAAAGGCCAATCTCAAACATGGGAAGCGCTCGAAATCGGGCGGTTCGAAGTCCAGGCGGCTGAGCGCGGCCAGGTCGAATGTGAGCGTGGAGGCCGGCCGCTCCGGGTAGGCCAGCGCGTAGAGGATGGGCAGCCGCATATCGGTAACCGAAATCTGCGCCAGAATCGACCCATCAACATATTCCACCAGCGAGTGGACCGTGGACTGCGGATGCACCGTGACCCGCACCTGGGCCGCCGTCACGTCGAAGAGCCGGCAGGCCTCGATGACCTCCAGGCCCTTGTTGAGCATGGTGGCTGAGTCGATGGTGATGCGGCGGCCCATCACCCAGGTGGGGTGCTTGAGCGCCCGCTCCGGCGTAATGGCGGCGAACTGGTCGAGCGGAAGCTGGCGGAAGGGTCCGCCGGAGGCCGTCAGCCAGATAGTCTTCACTTCAGAATGAGCGCCGACCCGCAGGCATTGGTGGACGGCGTTGTGTTCGCTGTCGATGGGCAGGATGGGCACATTGCGCTGGCGCGCGGCGCGGGTGAGTATCTCGCCCGCGGCCACCATGCACTCCTTGTTGGCCAGGCCCACCGGCTTGCCGGCCAGAATGGCCGCGTGCGTAGCCTCCAGGCCTGCCACGCCCACGATGGCCGAAACCACAAAGTCCGCTTCCGGCAGGGTCGAGCAGGCGACGG
>JBEKZR010000111.1:0-9513 GCA_049509715.1 Occallatibacter sp.
AAGCGGCGAGCAGTTGCTGGAGCCATGCGGGCCGGGGTCGGTGTTTTCAATTCCGCGAGCGGCTCTGCAGTTGCATGGCATTCCGATGAAAGGCCGCAGTCTGCGGGAAACTCTGGGGGAGCTGGGCGGCGGCCTCGATATCCAGTGCCGGGTGCGGTTGCCGATCGGCTCGGGCCTGGGTACAAGCAGTATCCTCGCCGCCACGGTGATTCGCGCGCTGGCTGTGATGTCAGGACGCGCGATGGACGATCAAGCTCTGTCGCAAGCTGTGATGCAGCTGGAGCAGCGTATGACCACGGGCGGCGGTTGGCAGGACCAGGCAGGGGGCATCTTCCCCGGCGCCAAACTGCTTATTACGGGCCCCGGCCTGCGGCAGCGCATCCGTGTGCAGCCGGTGGCTTGGACCGGGAGCCGGCAAGCAGAGTTCTGTGAGCATCTGGTGCTCTACAATACCGGCATTCAGAGGATGGCCAAGGACCTTCTGCACCAGGTAGTCTCGCGTTATCTGGCGCGGGAAACGGCGACCATCCAGGTGCTGCACAGCATCAAGACTCTGGCCGTGGAAATGGCCTATGCCATGGCCGAAGGAGAGTGGAAGCACCTGGGGCATCTGCTCGACCGCCACTGGCAATTGAATCAGCTGCTCGACCCCCACACCACCAACGCACCCATCGCCGCGATCCTCGATCGCGCCCGGCCCTGGATCCACGGAGCCAAGCTGGCGGGCGCGGGCGGTGGCGGGTTTCTCCTGCTCATGGCCCGTGACGCGGAAGCGGCCGCGGCGTTGCGCGCCGGGCTTAACCGGGAAGCCGGGCAGCAAAGCGCCTTCGTGCCCTACCGTATCGCCCAGGAAGGGCTGCGCATTCAGTCCAGCGGCAAGTAACCAGGCGCGAGCAGCTGGCGGAGGCCGCTTTCATCACCCATACGCCCATTGACCGCATCCGGCATCATGTCGATCGGACACGCCGGCTCTTTTGCGAGGCGGCATTTATGATCGTCACAGGGAGACAAAGAAGATGTTAAAGGGAATCTCGAAATACCTCAGTCCGGAACTCCTCGGCCTTCTCCATCAGATGGGGCACGGCGATGAGATTGTTCTTGCCGATGCGCACTTTCCAGGGCATACGGTTGGCCGCCGCGTTCTGCGCGCGGATGGACTCCCCGTTGCGGCGCTTCTCGAGGGGATCATGCCCCTCTTTGAGCTCGACTCGTATGCGCCTCCCCTGGTGATGATGGAGGTTGTGCCTGGCGACACGCTGGACCCCGCGGTCGAGTCGGACTATATGCGGGTCGTTCGCAAGTACGCGCCCGCGGCGCCTTCGCCTGAGCGCATTGAACGCGGGGCATTCTACGTTCGGGCCAAGGATGCGTTTGCCGTGGTCATGACCGGGGAGTTGCGCAAGTATGGAAACCTTTTGCTGAAAAAAGGCGTCACGCCAACGGACTGACAGGAGTTGGCTTGCGAGGAGCAATCCTATTCAGCAAAGTGGTAGGGACGAGGCGCTCGCTGGAGGCCGGGCCTACGTCCACCACTTCTGCGCCCAGGGCGAGCGTGGCGGCGCGCTTGATGGCCGGGCGTTCGAGGGCATGACGATGACGGCTTTCGCGCCCACTTCGCGGGCGGCGGCGGCGCGGATATCAGAGAGGGAGAACAGTTCTTCGGCCATTGCTCCATTATGATCCGCCTTGTGGATGGCTGTACGTTGAGCGGCCAAACCGAGGGCAGCACGAGGCGGGATTCTACAGGACGGGGGACAGGATGAACTCGAAATACAAGAGCGGATCGTTTTTGTAGGTCACGTGGGCGACTTCTCGGTAGCCACATTTTGCATAAAAGGCTCCGGCTCCCGCCGTGGCATCGAAGGCATCTAGACGAATGGCATCGGCGGGCCAGGCGCGCGCGACGGCCTCTGCTTCCTTCATCAGGAGACGGCCAACTCCCTTGCGCTGAAGGACGGGATGGACCGCCATGCCCGTGAGATAGAGGGGCAGCGTTGCCGGGGTGAAGTAGGCGGTGTCGATGGCCCAGGGCTTCTTGGTGGCGAGGCGGAGGGTTGCGGCGATCCGATGGTTAGCGCGCGCAATTAGGATTCGCGAGAATTTGGGCTTCCGCATATTCGCCAGGATGCCGCGAACCGACGGCGGTGACGACCAGAATCCATGGCCGAAGCGGCGGGTAAGATCCTCCGCAGCAGCGCTGTGAAGAACTGCGAGTTCGAGTGCATCGGATTCGGTTGCGGCGGCAAAAGACAGTTTCATCTCGTTGAAGCCGGACGGTCTTGGCTCGAAAGCGTTCTATCGTGATGGAGCGACCCTCCGCAAATCCGCGGAGGGTGCCCGAGGCTCGCTGGACGTCAGATTTCCAGGATCACCGGCATAATCATCGGCCTTCGCCCGGTCGTTTTCTGAATCAGCCGCTTGAGTTCCGCGCGGACCTTTTCCTTGACCATGCCGTAGTCGGACTTCTGCTCGGTGCTCAGGCCGTCGAGGGTTTTCAAGACTAACTCGCGGGCCTGCTCGGTGATGTCCGCTCCGCCGAAGCCGCGCATCACCACTTCGGGCGATTGCTCCACCTTGCCGGTGCGCTTGTTGATGGCCAGAACCGCCAGAACAACGCCGTCCTCCGACAAGATGCGGCGGTCGCGGATGACCAGATCCTCGACGACATCGTTGAAGGAGCCGGAGTCGATGAGGATGCGGCCGGCGGTCACCTTGTCGCGTTTGCGGGCGTCGTCCTTGTCCAGTTCCAGCACGTCGCCGTCTTCAATGACCATGGCGTGCTCCACGGCGCCGGTCTCCATGGCCACCTTGGCGTGGTGGGCGAGGTTGCGGTAGTCGCCGTGGACGGGAATGAAAAACTTAGGCCGGACGAGGTTGATGAGCAGGCGCTGCTCCTCCTGGCTGCCGTGGCCGCTCACGTGAATGAGGCCATTGGAGCCGTCGTCGCACATCACGTTGGCGTCGCGGCGGCAGAGGTGGTCGATGACGCGGAAGATGCTCTTCTCGTTGCCGGGAATGATGCGGGAGCTGAGGATGACGGTGTCGCCGGAGTCGATGCTGGCGTATTTGTGGTTGTCCACGGCGGCGCGGCTCAGCGCGCTCATGGGCTCGCCTTGCGTGCCGCTGATAAGCACCATCAACTGGTCCGGGTCGAAGTCGCGCATCTGGCCGGGATTGATGACCAGCCCCTGGGGAATGTCGATGTAGCCCAGGTCCTGCGCAATCTCAGTGCTCTCCATCATGGAGCGGCCGACGATGGCCACCTTGCGCCCATGCTGGCGGGCCAGATCGAGGGCGATGCGGATGCGGTAGATGGAGGAAGAGAAGCAACTGAAGAAGAGCTTCTTTTTGGCCTGCGTAAATATCTCGTCCAGGCGGGGGATCACGGCGCGCTCGCTGGGCGTGTAGCCGGCGCGCTCCACGTTGGTCGAGTCCTGCAGCAGGGCCAGGACGCCGCGCTTGCCGTATTCGGCGAAGGTGTGCAGGTCGAAGGCGCGCTCGTCGAGGGGCGATAGGTCGATCTTGAAGTCGCCGGTGTGGATGACGACGCCGACCGGGGTGTCGATGGCCAGGGCCACGCAGTCCACCAGCGAGTGGGTGACGCGGATGGGCTCGATGGTGAAGGGGCCGAGGGCGAACTTTTCCTTGGGCGTGATCTCGATCAGCGTGGTTTCGTCCAGCAGGTGATGCTCTTCGAGCTTGCCCTCGACGTAGGCCAGGGTGAACTCGGTGGCGTAGACGGGAACCTTGAGCTCGCTGAGGATCCAAGGCAGCCCGCCGATGTGGTCCTCGTGGCCGTGGGTGAGGATGATGGCGCGAACGTGCTGCTTGTTTTCAATCAGGTAGGTAATATCGGGGACGACGATATCGACGCCCAGCAACTCCGTCTCGGGGAACATTAACCCGGCGTCGATCACGATGATGTCGTCTTCCCAGCGCAGAGCGAGGCAGTTCATGCCGAACTCGCCCAGTCCGCCCAGGGGAATGATCTTCAGTTTTTTCGTTTGCATCTGTCATCTTCGATGCTACCACCACCTGCGGATCAAGGGAATCATGCCTGTGCGTCTCCAGAATCCGAGTGGCATCGCACGGAAGGATGTCAATAGGGCAACCCTGGCGTGTTGCTCTGATTGGCCGGGACAGTTCGTTTGCGCCCCGCCGGGAATCGATTTATCGTGGTTTCACGACACAATTCGAGGTGCATAATGTCGTTCAGATTCCTTGCCGCCGCTTCGCTTGCCGCCATCGCCTTCACAGCCGCCGCTCAAATGCCGGACAAGCCGCTTACCCGTCCCAGGATCACCGGCATCTCGCACATCGCCGTCTACACCTCGAACCCCGCCGCCACCGACCACTACTACCGCGAGATCGTCGGCGCGGTGAAGCTGCCCGACCCTGAAAACCCCCAAGGCGTCCGCTACGCCCTCAGCGCCACCCAGTTCATTGAGGTGCTGCCGCTCCCCGGCGGAGCCGGCATCAACCGCCTCGACCACACCGCCTGGAACACCGACGATGCTGAAACCCTGCGCCGCTATCTTGGCTCCAAATCATGGAAGGTGCCGGGCCAAGTCGAAAAGGGCGCCGACGGAAGCCTCTGGTTCGCCGTGAAGGACCCCGAAGGCAACAAAGTCGAGTTCGTCCAGCCTCCCGCGCAAATCAAGCCTCTCGTAGCTCCCGCGGCCATTGGTCGCCACATCATCCACATGGGATTCATGGTTCACAGCCGCGCCGTCGAGGATACCTTCTACCGCGATCTCCTAGGCTTCCGCCCTTACTGGTATGGCGGCATGGTGGAAGGCAGACTCGACTGGGTGAGCCAGCAGGCCCCCGACAGCCATGACTGGCTCGAATACATGTTGACCTACGGGAACACGCCGGTTGGGGTAGGCTCCGGCATCCCGGCCACCATCTCCCAGCACGATCTCGGCGTCCTTGACCACCTCTCCGTCGGCGAATTCTCGGTTGAAGCGGCCTACAAACTCCTTCAGGACGGCAACCGCCTCACCGGCACGCACGATGCCCACACCCAGATCGGCAAAGACGGCAAGGGGCAGTTCAATCTCTACGACCCCGACGGCATTCGCCTCGAACTCATGAACTTCCACGCCACGGAAAAGCCCTGCTGCTCCCCGTTCACCGCCGACGACCCGGCGGAGTGAATCTGAAACGTAGGACGCACCAAGGCGACGGAACTGCCCAAATAGGTGCATGTGCTGCTGAGCCACCAGTAGCACACGCACTCTACATCACACCGGCACTCTTACGCTTCGCGCTAAAATCAAAGTCAAGATGCCCGCCTCCACGCTCCCTCCTGAAGTCCTGGCCAAGTACGAGCCTGTCATCGGACTCGAGGTCCACGTACAACTGCTCACCGCCACCAAGGCCTTCTGCGGTTGCGCCAATCATTTCGGCTCGGCCCCCAACACCAACGTGTGCCCTGTCTGCCTGGGGCTGCCCGGCGCCTTGCCGGTCCTCAACGCCAAGGCCGTTGAATTCGCCATACTCGCTGCTCTGGCCATCAACTGCCAGGTGCGCGAGCGCTCCATCTTCGCCCGCAAAAACTACTTCTATCCCGACCTGCCCAAGGGCTACCAGATCTCCCAGTTCGACAAACCCATCGCCGAGCACGGGTGGATCGAGGTGCCGGCCGCAGACGGCCGGATGAAACGCATCGGCATCACCCGCCTGCACTTGGAAGAGGACGCAGGCAAGAGCCTCCACGACGGCTTTTCGGACTCCGCCACCCGCACCTATCTCGACCTCAACCGCTGCGGCACGCCGCTGGCCGAGATCGTCTCCGATCCCGACATTCGCACCCCAGAAGAGGCCTTCGAGTACCTCACCCGCCTCAAGGAAATCCTGCTCTACTGCGGAGTCTCCGACTGCAACATGGAGGAGGGTTCGCTGCGCTGCGACGCCAACGTCAGCGTCCGTCTCAAAGGCGCGGAGCGCTTCGGCACCAAGGCCGAAATAAAGAACGTCAACAGCTTCCGCTTCATCCGCGCCGCTCTGGAGTACGAGATCGAGCGCCAGATCGAAGTCCTCGAATCCGGCAGCCGCATCCTCCAGGAAACCCGGCTGTGGAACTCCGCCGAGGGCCGCACCTACTCCATGCGCTCCAAGGAGCAGGCTCACGACTACCGCTACTTCCCCGAGCCCGATCTGCCGCCGTTGATCGTTTCTCCCGATCTCTTGTCAGAAACGAAAAAAAAGCTTCCCGAGCTTCCCGAAGCGCGCCGCGCCCGCATGATCGCCGAATACGAGCTGACCACGCAGGACGCCTTTACGCTGACTGCTGCCCGCGAGTTCGCCGACCGCTTTGAAGCCGCCGCCAGAACCGCCCGCAACCCACGCCGCGTAGCCAACGTTCTGCTCAGCGAGGTGGGCGGAAGGCTGAAAGCCTCAGGACTCGAACAGGAGCACTCCCCCGTCTCCATGGCCGGCATCGTACAGGCCGCCGATCTGCTCGACGAGGGCAAGATCAGCTCCAGGCAGCTCAAGCAGCTTTTCGATGTGTGTTTTGAGAAGGGCGAAGACTTTCCCGCCGTCTACGACCGCGAGAAGCCCCGGCAGATCACCGACGCCTCGGCCCTGGAAGGGCTGATCGACCAGGTCATCACCGCCAACCCCAAACAGGTGGAGCAGTACCGCGCCGGCAAAAAAACCCTCGCCGGATTCTTCGTCGGCCAGGTGATGAAGGCCTCCAAAGGCCAGGCCAACCCGGCCCTGCTGAACGAACTTGTTACAAAAAAGCTGGAGGAATGAAGCGCCGGATGATCGCGTCTGCTAATTTCGCAAAGGAACTTTTCGAGCCGGCGATCCGTAAGATTCCCTCAAGGAGAACTACGTGATTATGATGCACAAAGCAAGCGCAATGTCCTTGATTCTCCTGGCGGGTGCGTTCGTGGTCTTCACATTGGGCTGCAAGCACTCCGGATCGTATTCACAGGCGCAGGAAGCTCGCGCGGATTCCGGCCCGCTCAGCATCAGCAAGATGGGTGGCGGGATTGATGTTGCGGAGGCGCCGCGTGGAGCCACTCTCACCACCATGGGCGGCGACATCCATCTGGGCAGCGTGTCCTCGTACGCGCATCTCAAAACAATGGGCGGCAATATCACCATCGACCACGCCGAAGCTTCTGTCGACGCAACCACGATGGGCGGCAGTATCACCATCAAAGGCGTAAACGGCTCTGTCCAGGCGACCACCATGGCCGGGGACATCACAGCTCACCTGGTTGGTTCTTCCTCTGCCCAGCGCGATGTTCATCTGACTTCGAATTCAGGCACGATCAGGCTGATCGTGCCCAAAGACTTCCCGATGGATCTTCGGATTAAGCTTGCTTACACCCAGAACGCGAACGAACCCTTCGACATCATCGAACACCTTGGTCTCACTCATCGTCAAAGCGTTGACTGGGACACATCACAGGGCACCCCGCGCAAGTACATTTACGCTGAAGGCCGCGTCGGCAGTGGTCAGAATCATGTGGAGATCAACACCATCAATGGCGATGTAATCCTCAAACAGGAATAGCGCCGCCCGGCTTCATCTCACTTCAGCTTCAGCTCGCACACGAAATCCGTGCGCGTGTCCCACGAGCTGACGGTCTTCGTCGCGCTCTTCTTCCCGTCCTTTTCCGCCCAGAGCTCATGGTCTTCCGCCATATTCACCTGCGTAAAGCGGAATTTGCCGTCGGCGGCCGAGGTATAGCTTCGGATGGACTTGGTCTTCAGGTCCCTGAGAAAGACGGTGGCGCCGCCCACCGGTTTGGAATTCGCGTCCACCACGTACCCCGACACCACGCGCTGGCCCAAATTCTGGGCCTGCGCCGCCGCTGGCCCAAAACCAAATCCGATCGGGCCTCCCCGCGACCCCAAGGGAACCACCCCTGCCGCCAGCGCGGCAAGCGCCACGCCCGCAAGCAAACTCGTGCGGTTCAGCCTCACTCTTCCTCCTCGTCCTCTGCAAGCAGATCGTCGTCCTCATCCAGATCGTCGTCCACCCGCGCCAACTCCAGCGGTTCTACGCCGACCACCTCGTACTCCGCCCCACACTCCTCGCAGGTGACCACATCGCCTTCTTCCACTTCGTCTAATTCGATGTCAAGTACATTCTCGCATTCAGGGCAGTTGGGCACGGCAGCCTCCTCTCTTCCCAAATCGTTTGGTCTTGTAGGATGACGGTACCTTGCGGTGCAACATCGCTATCTTTAGGGAGAACCCGGCCTCAGGTCAAGAGGCGCAGGTCACAACCGCAACCGAGACCCCCATCAGCGGAGAATATGCTATGAATTTCCGCCCATTGGCGTTGCTTTGCAAGCTGCGGGCGGTTCCGAAACGGAACTGCTCTGGAATCCGCAATGGCCGGGCGCAACGCTCTCCCCCCGCGCAGCCAAACCATGACACACGCCTGCTCCACCGTTTACCCTGTTCTCTACGATGCCCAGAATTGGCGCCACTCCGTTTGCCTTCCCCGACTTCCGCGGCGCCACCCGCCGCCTGATTCTCCTCAACCTGGGCGCCTACTTTGCCTTGCTCCTCGCCCAGTTGTTCTTGCCTCAACCGAAGATCCCGTTCACTGATCTCTTCGGCTTCATACCGAGCGCCTTTCTGCACGGTGCCCTCTGGCAGCCACTCACCTATAGCTTCGTTCACCCCCCGGCCGCCATCTTCGGAAGCCTTTTGGAGTTGCTCTCCCTCTGGTTCCTGGCTGGCTTTCTGGAGAGCTACCACAGCTCAAGCTGGGTCACCAGCCTCTACGTCGTTTCCGTCCTCGGCGCCGCCGCCGCTGCAACCGCCATCTATGCCGCCGGCCCCACCCTCGGCTATTCCATCGCTCGGATTCCCCTCTACGGCTGCTTTGGCGGCATCTTCGGCCTGCTGGTGGCTATAGGCGCGCTCTACGGCGACCTGCAGTTTATGCTTTTTCCCCTGCCCATCGGCATAAAAGCGAAATATCTGGTCGCCATCTACGCCCTCGTCGCCATCGCCATGCTTTTCGGCCCGCTGGGCATGTACGCCTTCGCCCAGTTGGGCGGAGCGCTGGCCGGCCTGCTCTACATTCGTCTGGCCCCGCGCCGCGGAGTCTCCTTCGTCTTCAGCGAGCGCTGGTACGCACTGCGCAATCGCTACTACCGCTGGAAGCGCCGCCGCGCCGCCCGCAAATTCGAGGTCTACATGCGCCGCCAGGGCCGCACCGTCCGCTACGACGGCAGCGGCAAGCAGATTGACGACGACCCCGGCGACAAAAAGCGTTGGAACTGAATCCGGGCATAGCGCAACGAGAGACAACCGAACGGTGTTCCTGTGTTTTGAATGGTTTAATGGAACAGTGCCTTGGCGTACTTTTCTTTCACCTTGAAGTACTTGTTCTGGTTATCGCCAACCACAACAATAAAGAATTCGCCCTTGGGATCCATCCCCCGCAACCGGACGACTTCCGTCATAGGGAATGTTGCCCCTGCGCTTTGGTAGGTGACCGACCGGAACGCACTATTGTTTTCCACCGAG
>JBEKZR010000112.1:0-9509 GCA_049509715.1 Occallatibacter sp.
CTGGACCTTCGCGTCGTAGTTCGCGATCTGCTCGCGAAGTAGTTGCGTAATCTCGTCTGCCTTGATCTGAGCCATGTGCTTCCTTTGTAGTCCCTTAGTCCCTAGTCCCTAGTCCCTGTCGCCTACCCGGCCGTCAATGCTTCCTTCAACCTCTCCAGCCGTCCTCGCATCGAACCGTCGTAGACCGTGGAGCCGATGCGCACCACCGTGCCGCCGAGGATGGATGCGTCCAGTTTGAAGCTTGCCTCGATGCGGGAGCCGGCCAGTTTGCCGATCTCCGCCACCAGCGAGTTTCGTTCCGCCGCGTTGAGTTTGCGCGCCGTCACAATCTCCGCATGGCGGATGCCCAACTGCTCCTGCAACAGCCGGCGATAGGCCTGGGCCACTTCTTTCACCTGGCCGATGCGGTCGTTCGAGATGAGCACAGCCAGCAGGTTGCGCAGCTCCTTCTGGAGCCCCAGCTTTTCATTCAACTTGTCCAGAAACCCCACCTTCTGCGCGGCGGGAATGGCCGGATTCACAAAGAACTCGCGCAACTCGGCGCTCGAGTCCCAGGTGGCAAGAAAGCCGGCAAACTGCCCCTCGATCGCGGCCGTGTCCAGTTTGGCGGCCGTAACCACTTCGAGAAATGCGCTGGCGTAGCGGGCGACGAAGGCGGCCATCTAGTTCTGCCCTCCCTTGGCCGCGCCGGTTTTCGTCACGCCGCTCCCGGTCACCTGGCCCACAAACTCGGCAATCAGGGCGCGGTCGGTCTCCGGCGTCAAAACCAGTTGCTGGGCGGCCTGGCCGATGGCCAGATCGGCGGCGAAATGGCGCAGCGTGCGCCGCGCTTGAGCGGCGGCCACACCAATCTCCTGCTCGGCGGCGGCCACAATGCGCGCGCTTTCCTCTTCCAGAGCGGATTGAATGCGCGCCTCGTCTTGCCCCATCTCTTTCTCCACTTCGGCGCGAAACTTTTCAATCTCCTCGCCGATGCTGGAGAGTTTGGCCTCCACCGCGCTCAGCCGGGAGTTGGCGTCCTCGGTCATCTTGCGGGCCGACTCGATATCGGCGCGCACCTTCTCGGCGCGCCGGCGAAGGAATTTGGGCAGGAAGCGGACGAGAGGAATGACGATGAGCAGCGCGATGATGGCGAAGTTGATGAACTCGAAGATGCTGGCCGTGGTCTCCGTGCTCAAGTGGAAGGTTTTTGCCGTCCATTTGACCACCGGGCCTTCGAGCCGGAAGGCGTTGTTTTGCTCTTCCTGGGATGGCCCGGCCTCGGGCTTGGCCGTGTCTTGAGCCTGAGCGGCGGAGGCTTGACCGGCGGGCTCGGAGTTGGCCGCGGGAGCGGATTCCTGGGCCGCGATGTGCAACGGTGCAGCCGCCACTCCGGCAGCCAGCGCCGCCAGAAACGCAAACCACAATACCCGGTTGGAAACGCGCGCCTGCAATGTCGAATCGCTCAACGGGAACCCCCGGCGGCCAGCGGCAGCACCGCGCGGACCACCTGACGAGCCAACTCCCCGGCGGAGGCTTGAATGGTCAGCCTGGCCTGGACCGCCTCCGCCTCCAACCCGGCTTTGGCCTGGTTCACCTTGAGCCCGGCCGCCTTGCGGGCAGTTTCCAGAGCGGCTTCCCGCTCGGCATTCCGCTGCCGGATGCGCTGCTCCCGAACCTTGTAGACCTCGGCGCGCGCCTGGCGCAACTTGTCGGCATATTCGGCTGCCCTGGCCTCGGCCTGGGCAATGGCCTGGTGCGCGTCTTCGATGGCGCCCACCGTCCGGGCGCGGCGCTGCTTCAGCGTGGCGCTCAGCGGCCCCTGCACCAGGAACTGGTAAGCCATCACCAGCACGATGAACAGCAGCATCGTGGGCACGGCTCCGATCAGGAGCATCTCGACTTGTTGGATGATTTCTTGCATGGTGGAACCGGTTCGCTCCGGCGGTCAAACCCAGTTTTTTGCGGGTAGAACACCTTTTTGTATCAGGGGCGGACCCCCAAGTCAACGAAGCTGGCGCCTGATCGGCGGGGTCCTGTGACTACGATCACGAATTGGGAATTTTGTCCAAAAAAGAACTTGCTTTCACCGGAAATAGGCCTAAGCTAACAATATCACCCAGACCCGTTTCAGGGTCCAGCGGGCAACCGGCTTCGGGAAGTTCTTCCACTCCCGAAACCGGCCGCCCGCCTCTTTGTTTTTGGGCGGTTTTTCATTCCCTGCATTCAGGTAAATTTCTCTCCTCCAGCAGCCGTGTTGCTACGGCGGGGGCTCTACGGCTTGGCCCCAGCAGCGGATTTATCCGCGCTCAGCAGCCCCTGGGCGCGAAGCCAATTCTCCAGCAGGTTCGGCCACTGGTCGAGAGCCGCATCGCCTTTGCCCAGGCCGGTGCCATGAGGCCCGTTGGCGAAGATGTGCGCCTCGGCCGGTACCCCGGCCTTGACCAGCGCCTGATAGAACCGCAGGCTTTGCTCCACCGGGACCGTCTGGTCGGCAAAGGTGTGATAGAGGAAGGTGGGCGGGGTCTCCTTGGTCACAAACAAGTCCGGAGAATACGCGGTTCGAAGTTCCTCGCAGCGGTCCATCACGTTGAAGAGCTTGCAGTAGCTCAGGTGCGAAGTGTCGGACGAAATGGCCCCGATCCACGGGTAGCCGAGAACCAGGTAGTCCGGACGGCTGGAAGCCCGTTCGATGGGGTCCTCCGCGTCGGGGTTGCCGGGAACAAACTGCGTGGCGGCGAGCGCCGCCAGGTGTCCGCCGGCCGAGAAGCCGATCATCACAATGCGATTGGGGTCAATCTGGTAATCCCGGGCCCGCGCCCGCACCAGTTCGACGGCCCGCCGCGCGTCCAGCAGAGGCACGGGCAGCAGGTAGCCATGCGAGCTGAGCCGGTAGCTGAGGATGAAGGCGCGGAATCCGTGCGCGGTAAACCAGTCGGCCACCTGCCGGCCCTCCAGGTTGCTGGCCAGGCCAAGATAAGCCCCGCCCGGCACTACCACCACGGCCGAGCCGTTCTCGTGACCCCGCTGCGGCTCGAAGATGGTCAGAGTGGGGGTGTCCTCGCAGGCTGTGCCCTTGGCCTGGGGAGCGTCGCCGGGCCATAGGCGGATGGTCTGAATGCCCAGAAAGTCGTTGTTTACGCCGGCCGTCGCGCAGGACCCTTTCTGCGCCTGCGCCGCCGCACAGATCAGCAATCCCAAAGCCCAAATCGCAAAAAACTTCCTCATGGGAAACCTCATCGCTGTTCGTGAGGATTATAGCCACATCGCCGTATGCCCTGGGCAGGTCTCCGCGGCGACTGCGGCCTGGGCGACGAGCTCTTCCGCCAGCTCGAAGCCGTAGCGGGCAAAATAATAAGCCGCGCCGTGCACCCGCTCCTGCAAGACTCCGCCGGGATAAAGCGCCTGGCAGATAGCTTCGGCATCGCGCCCGAGCGAGGCCTCGCGCTGCAACTGGAAGTTGGCCGCCAGGCGGCGCAAACGGTTCATCTGGTAGCGCATCTTGCTGGCCGCGGTCTCCGCCGACCGGCCCAGTCCCGCGTCCAGCCGGCCCATCCATTCCAGCAGCGTCGTCAGCTCGGCGTCCAGCGCCGTGCCCGCGGCGGCCAGCTTGCTTTTTCCTTCGGCGGGCATCGACCGGGCGGCCAGCAACTGCGCCAGTGAGGACTCGGTCTCCGCAAAGACCCGTTCCAGCGTCAGCTCGTGCCGGCGCAGCAGCTCGCCGATGGCCGGCTCAATCAGAGTTGCGCTGAAGCGCGGCTCGACCGCCGTCACGCGGCCTAGAATCCTCTCGAAGAGCACGGCGGACTGGGCAAAGTAGGCCACCTCCGCCGGGCCGCCCACGGTGACCGAAGTCGAAAGCAGAAAATCCTGAAAGACGGGCCGCAGCAGCGCCGAGGGCGAGATGCGCTCCGGCTCGGCCTCCAGAATCCCCACCAGGTCAGCGGTAGAAAAGCTCTGCCGCCCACCCGATCCAGATGTTTGCCACAAGCCATCCGGCTCGGCCGCGCTGGGCGCAATCCGCTTCAGCGCCATCCGCGCCCCGCCGCGCTCCCCCGTCCCGTGATCGATGAGGAACAGCAGGCTGGACTGCGGGCCGACGGCCACCTGCGCGTGATAGCCGGCGGTTTCCAGCTCGCGATTGCGCTCCACCAGCGCGGCGTGCAGCTCGTCGGCTCGCTCCAGCGCCGCCCGCAGCACCGGCGAGCCCATGCGGTGGAACTCCCGCCCGCCGGCATCCAGCACCAGCAGTCCCTGCGCGGCAAAGACCTTGGCGTAGAACGCCCTGAAGGCCTGGGCCAAGGTGCGGCCCGGCTGGTAGGCCGAGGCCAGCGCTTCCGTGGCGCCGGAAGAACCCAGCAACTCCCACGCCTGATCGATCAGCGGAACGATCGAATCATCCAGCACGATGCCGCCCACCGGCCGCGCCGCTGCGGGCGCCGCCGAATAGACCAGCTTGCGCAGCTCGTTCCGCGCCGGAAACGTGACGTGATTGATCTCGGCAAAGTCGTGGTCTTCCGTAGCCAGCCAGAAGACAGCCGCGTGGGGATGGCCTGCCGCGGTCGTCTGGCGCGCGCGCGCCACGGCGGTGGCCGCCTTGAAGGGCGTAAACAGCGGCCCGCCGAACAGCCCCACCTGCTGCCCGGTAACCACCGCCCCCGCGCCCTTGCCGAGCGCAGCCAGAGCCGCGGCGGCAGCGCCCCCGCCCGCAGCGGAAGCCGTATTCTGTTCCGCCAGCAGCCGCATCAGCTCCGGCCAGTGAGCCGGGAGCGCCGGCCGCTCCTGCCAGTTCTCCTGCCAGTCCCCCTGCCCTTCTTTGCCCGGCGGCTGCGAGGCGTAGAACGCCCGCGCCGCGGCATCCCCGGCGCAGTAGTCCAGAAACAGCCGGCTCAGCCCCGGCGCCACGGTCATGGGATAACAATCTGCGGTCGGCAACTCGTTCACTTTGGAATTCGGCTCTCTTACAGCGGTTCTCCAATTGCTTTACTCCGAAACTACTACCATCGAGTGGCTTTTCCCTCAAGAAAAAGCCGCCCTGCGCTCTGGCCGCAAGCGCATGTGAATTGGAGAACCGTTCTAAGGATGCCACGCCGGGCGGATTCGATGCACATGCGCCGCCTGCCGGCAACTGCAAACGCATCCCCGAGGATTTACTCTTGAGTCTGATGCGATCCTGATGAATCCAGTGCAGGGAGGCGCTATGGAGACCGGCCCAAATACCGCCAAGGCTGTCCGCGATGCAGCCCCCGCCATTCTCGCAACCCTCGTGCAAGAGGATCGCAATGAGGCGCGGCTTTGGCGCGCCCGCATCGAAAACCTCTTTTTCAGCGCGGTACTGGCATCCTTTGCCATAAGCTCGTTTTTTATTGGAAAGGTCACGCCGGCCAGTGCCGGCCTGTTCCGTATTCTCACCTTGTTCGTCGATTGCAGCCTGGTTGCCATGTTAGCGGCGCTTTACTTCCTTCGCGTCCGGCCCGATCTTGTCGCCCTTAGAAAGTCGCAAAGATACCGGCAGGATCTGCTGGTCAGCTCTGTCAAGGGCCACCTCGCGGGATTTGATCCCTTCAAAGACTGTGAAGAGATAGAGCCGTCCATCACCGACACCGACCTGGACTGGCTCTGCGGCCTGTCCCTGGCAGCCATTTCGGCAAAGATGATTGTTGTGGCAGCATTCGCAACGAGCTTCCTGCCGGCCGCCCAGGCTCACTAACATTTGCTCGCGATTGCGCTCTAGAGGAGAGAGAAAAGAAATGCCCGGCAAAAAGAAGGCGGCAAAGGCCGTCGCCCCCAAACCAGACGCTGCCAAGAAGGATCGGAAGAGGATCGCCGCCAAACCCACGCCCGCAAAAGCGAAGAAGCCCAAGGCCGGGAAGCTCTCCAAGGCGCCGCGGCCAGCCATGGCGGAGAAGGAACAGCTGCTCAGTTCTGTGGTCGTCTTTCAGGGCCCGCTCTTCCGCGTGCTCCACGACAAGCTGATCGAGCCCGGCGGCCGCAAGAGCGAACGCGACGTCATCCGCCACAACGGCAGCGTGGTCATCCTGGCCATCGACAGCTCCAAAAACAAGAAAGATCCCTGGATCGTCGTCGAGCGCCAGTACCGTCACGCCGCTCGGCAGTTCTTGTGGGAACTGCCGGCCGGCAAGCTCGATCCCGGCGAAAGCGCTCTCGCTGGCGCCCAGCGCGAGCTGGCCGAAGAGACCGGCTACAGCGCAAAGAAGTGGAAGCTGTTGACCGAGTACTACCCCAGTCCCGGCTTTCTGGGCGAATCCATGAAGGTTTTTGTGGCCCAGGGCTTGGTGGCGGGCGACACCAACTGGGATGACGACGAACAGATCGAATTGCGCCTGGTCAAGCTCTCCGAGCTGCTCAAAATGATCGAAAAGGGCGCCATTCTGGACGGCAAGACGCTCACCGGCGCGCTCCTGTATGCGCGCCGGCTGGCCCCCAAGCGCAGGAAGTAGTGGCTGCGGCCTCTGCTCCGCCGTTTCAATAGCTTCCAGCCAGGGCCGGTGGTCTGCATCGGCCCCTCTCCTTTCTTGAAGCCAATATGTAGAAAAGAATCAACCTTTCTTCGGTTTTTCACGTCTTATTAAGTATCGGGGTGCGATCCCCTCGCTCTCCGGATACTCGCAAGACCAAAAGAAAGCAGGAACCTGTGGCTCAGTACAAAGGGAAGGTCAAGTGGTTTAACAACGCTAAGGGCTACGGATTCATCGGACGTGAAGACGGGCCGGATGTATTCGTTCACTACTCATCGATTCAGCTGGATGGATACAAAACGCTGAAAGAGGGCGATGACGTCGAGTTCGACATCGTCCAGGGTCAGAAAGGTCCCCAGGCGGATGCAGTGATTCGCCTCCGTGACGCCGCCCACAGCGCAGCCTAGCGGCGCGTAAGACCGGGCGTACCGAAAGACCACCTCAAGGTGGCACGCGTGAAGTGTGCCCTGTCTCCTCCTCCTTATCACATGACGCTGTTCCTACACGTAGCACTTGGTTTCGCCGGGGTGCATTCCCCTCCGCCGGAAGCAACTCCGCAAGCGGCCGTCTGCTGACCGGCATCCCCTCCCCATCCCCACCGGGTTCCCTGATCTCTGATCGCTATTTCTTGTTCCAGCTTTGCCCAACACACCAAGTCCCTATCCATTTCCGCGCAACAGCCAACTCTGCCCAGAAGCCGGGTAGGGGTGTGCTAGGTGTGAGGGCTGCTTGACCGCGGCGAAGGCAAATGGAATTCCTTCGGAGTTGAATCTGAGCACAGAATCGAGGATTGCATTACCAAGGGGTTAATTACTTTCGGCTCGACAGTAATCTTATTTCGATTACCAGTATACTGGCGTTTACACTGCACTGCGGTGCTCGATTGCCGCATGTTCAGTAAGTTGTCGATGAATGATGATGAGTGCCAGGCCTTAAGTCTGGGGCGCCACGTGCTGTACCAAGTGCCTTCCAGCCTGTCACTGAAAGATTCCGCCCAGGGAGCGAATCCAAATGAACGAGATGCTTATCAAGCTGTATGTGAAGTTCCAGAACCTGAAGAACGGCGAAGAGGGTCAGGATCTGGTTGAATATGCCTTGACCGTGGCTCTGATCGCAACCGGCGCAGTGGCTGGAATGACCAGCCTGGCTTCAGGCGTCAACTCTGCGTTCAGCACCATCAGCAGCACGCTGGCCGCCGACCTCTAGGAACCTGTCCGAAAACGGAGAGCGGACAGGGCTTCAATCCCTGAGGGAGGTTCGCGGAAACTCACCCGGTGGACATGCCGCCATGTCTCGTCTGTCGGCCGAGAGCGCCGATCTGCTGGGATTGATGGCGGCGACGGTTTCCGAAAGTGCAGCTATCGCCGCGCCTGGCTGGGGCCTGAAGACGCGCTGAACACGCTGGGAGCGGAAGATTTTATGGCTGCGCTGAGGCCGCGGCCGTAAACAGGAGCAAAAGGCCGCACTTATTGTGCAAAAGTATGCATTTTCCCGCAACGATGCATACGAAATTCATAGCTTGCTTTGCGCCGGTGGAGATAAGATAAGGGCGCGATGAGCCTACTGCAGCCAGATTCCCCAGAAGAAGAATCCGTAGAAGAATTGGACGAGGCCGCCCCAGGCGAGGACTATGCCAAAGGTTCCAGCCGCGTGGTCTTGGCCACCGTTATCGCGACCGCGCTGGTGACGATCGCCATCGCGATCTACATGATAGCCGGACAGACGCCGCCCATAGCCAGCGGAGAAATCGAGCACGTGTGGGTCCATCCGCAGCTCACCGTGACCCCCGCGCTCGACGCCAACGGCGAGCCCATGCCCCAGCAGAGCTTCAACCAGGTCTATGTCTTCGCCCTGGTCAAGCTGCATAACCAGAGCAAGCATCCGCTCACTCTGCACAACATCATGACCAATGCCACGCTCAATGACGGCGTCCACTCCAGCTACGCGGCATCGGCGGCCGATTACGACCGGGTGTTTCTCGCCTATCCGGATATGCCGGCGCCGCACGGCAAGGCGCTGCCCCTGGAGAAGAACATCGACCCCGGCCAGACCGTGGAAGGGTCCTTCGTCTCGGCCTTCCGTCTGAGCAAGCAGGAGTGGGATGCGCGCAGAAACCTGAGCTTCACCTTTGCCTTCCGCTACCAGCAAAGCCTGGTGCTCGCACCCCCTCCCGCCGCGGTTACGGAACAGTAGGAGGAACCGGCGAGCTCTTGGGCGCCGACAGGTACCCGGTAACCTGCTTGTTTGAAGTGACCGCGTTCACCACGATCTCAAAGAGCATCTGATCCTTGCCGCTGTAAAACTGCAGCGGCTCGAACACTCCCCTGTTGTTCTTGGGGACGGTCCTGTCGTCCGAAGTCACTTCCAGGTTGAAAGTGTTCTTCTTGGGGTCGGCCTTCGTCAGCGCCAGGCTCACCGTGCCCACAGGCTTCTTCTGGCCCTTGGTCAGGGTGAACTCGTAGTAGGTGCGGTCGCCCTTGTGCTTGAGCAGCTCCAGCTCGTCGTGGTTGCGGGCGATCAGAGTGCTGTGGCCGTCCAAATCCCCCTTCATGGACTGCAACTGGCTGATGGTGGTGGCCAGATCGCTCTGCGTCTTGGTCAAATCGGTCTTGACGCCGCCCACGTCGGTCTTCACGGTGGATACATCACTGGCGACGGCAGTCACAGCCTGCGCGGTCTCCTTCTGGGCGGTCTCCAGCCGCTGGGCATTGGCCTCGTCGGCCTTCTCGCGGCGGATGATCTCCTGGGCGCGGGCGTCCATCTGCTTTTGCGTCAACCCCAGAGATTGCCCCAGTTCTTCGGTGGCCACCTTGAGGCGGGCGTCGGTTTCGCGCAACTTGGCGTCCAGCTTCACATTCTGCTGGTTCGCGTCGGCCAGCGCGGCTTCCTGCTTCGTTAGCCTGCTGCTGAGCGTGTAGCTCCAGATCAGGCCGCCCACCGCGGCCAAAAGAGCCACGGCAAGCACCGCTAGCAATGCGCCGGAGTAGGTTCTCGGGGTATCGTCAACTTGACTCATGTGTTTTTGCCTTTCGTCTCTTTCGCGCGGCCCGT
>JBEKZR010000113.1:0-9509 GCA_049509715.1 Occallatibacter sp.
AGAGAAACTCGATGCTTTGCGCTCAATCGCGGTCTTATACGCTGATGAAGGCACGGATAAATTTGAAGACGCCCGCAAGGCCTTCGCGCAGGCGGCGAATATCTATCCAGACCCGAAGGATATCTATACAATCGGCCTTGAGTTGCAAGTGAATGAGCAATGGGCCAATTTTGACTCTGCTACTCAGAACTACGAGGCGGGATTCCAGCATCTTGAAGTAGCGCGGTCACTCGCCAACAGATATCCATGTGTTCCGATGCGAGATGTTGCAGTAGCGCGCCTTAACGCTGAAGGTCAGACATCGCTCGAACACTTGCGTAAGTCCGATCCGGCAAAGGCTAATTCTGATCAACTCGTCTGGAGTAAAACCACCAGCGAAGACAAATGTCCGAAGACATCGCCTGCAACATCAGTAACAAATGCCGTTGCTCAAATCAACTCAAAAAATATGACCACTGTATGCCGCTTCACAAGTGGCCCGCGCGCAGGCACTGTATTTGATTTCAAACAGTTTGGACTTCCGGGCATCCCTGTCGGATGCCCATGCACCGATGGTCAAGGAAGTAATGGCGTAGCTACACGGTGAAACAAGAACCGGCATCATAGCGGGCGCCCTAAATCCTTAGTCTGGATACACCATATCTCACTTTTGACCTAGATTCGCCAGCGCCCTCAGCTCGCTGCCCGCATCTCCTCCCGCAAGACGCGCCGCAGCGTTTCCTCCAACTTCGGCGCTTTCCCTTCCGCGTGCTTGCCGCAGCGCCTCCTTGATCAGATCAGCGTCTGATATCCCGTTGCCCCGCCCGACGCCTCGGCCTCTTTCAGGAAGTGATCCACCAGTTCCTCATCCAGGCGAATCGTGATGCGCATCTTGCCGCGCGGCTCCGACTCTGCGGCAACAATCCGTCCTCGCGTCCCTCGGCTGAAATCGTATCTTTGCTTCATCTGGATTTCAGATTATATGCACATTTTGTACATACCACACAAGACTCTCTCGACGTTCATTCCCCGCCCGTTCCTTATCCCAGCCAAAACAAGGGAACGAGACCCATCACAGCCAGAGCCGTCAGGAAGACCAGGCTTTGCACCCCGGTCTTGCGGTCGGCCAGACTGAAAGCGTAAATCCCTTTCACGACGTTGTTGCTGGATGCGGCGATGGCTACCGCGGCTGCAGCGACTGGAAAAGGCGTCAGCTTGCCGGCGGCCTGCGTCAGGCCCATGATGAACGGGTCCACGTCGCTGACTCCCATGATCGCGGCCAGCGTATTCACTCCCGTTCTGCCCAGATAAGTGACCGCTAACTGTGTAGCTATCAGCATGACCAGAAACAGCGCGGCAAAGAGAAACGCCGTGGCCAGGTCCAGCGGATTCTTGGGTTCAAATTCACGCTTGACTTCCTGAGTATTCTTGTCCGCACGGCGTGTCCAGAGCCAGCCGCCGCCGATCGCCAGGGCGGCCACTGCGAGAAACGGGATGTATAGCAGAGCCATCAGTTGCCGGTTGAAGAGCGCCAGAAGGATGACCAGCCGCACGTACATCACGCCGCAGGCAATCAGGATGCCGCCGGCGAAGAGATGCGGATGCTGCTCTAGCTTGGCCCGCCGCGCCATCACGACCGTGGTGACCGTGGAGGAATAAGCGCCGCCCAGCAACGCCGCCAGCACCACCCCGCCTTGTCCCTTGGTCAGCTTCTGCAAGACATAACTGGCGTAGGAGATGGCGCTGATGGCGACCACAACAAGCCAGGTCTTGAAAGGATTGATGTGGAATTGGCTGTATTCCTGATTCGGCAGGATGGGCAGAATCACTCCGCTCAAAAACAGAAACTTGGCGAAGGTAAGAATCTCGTTGGGAGCGATGCGCGCGGCGAGCTTCTCAAGAGCGGCCTTCAGATCGAGCAGCAGCAGGCTGGCTACGCCCAGCGTGGTGGCAATCCACAGGTGGCCGTAACAGACGAGCGCACCCACCAGAAAGGTCGCCAGACCGGACATTTCGGTGGTGACTCCGGCGGCCTCGGCCGTGGAAATCTTGTGCCAGTAAGAGACCAGCAGAAACCCGGCGACGACCAGAAAGCCGATCGCCAGCGGCAGCATTTGCGGGCCTGAAATCATAGCGGCGGAATAGCCGATCAGGCCTATCAGCGGGAAGGTGCGAACTCCTCCGAATGAGTAAGGCCCTCCTGCCGCCTTGCGCTCTTCCCGCTCCAGCCCTATGAGGAACGACAGGAACAGAACCAGAACAATTTGCACGGCTTCTGGCGGTAGATGCTGGTATATCTGCATTCGAGTCGAGCCTCCGAATATTTTCTACCGCGCAGGATCTCGGCGGGGTTTTTGACTTCAAGGCCTGTTCACCCTGACGGGCCATCGTCCTGGCAGTGTGAGCTGAACCTGGGGCAACCGGCACGATGACAGTCACCCATCAGTCGGTCTCAGAGCAATCTGCTAAACAGCTTACACTGTGTCACGGCTCCCTGATCCCTGTTCTCTGACCCCGCGATGATAGCCTCATAGTTTATGACAAGGCCGTCTCAGGTGGATTTTCTGGTGATGGGGGCGGGCGTAGCCGGGCTGCGCGCAGCGGTGGAGCTGGCCCGCCACGGCGAGGTTCTGGTAGTCACCAAGGAGTCCGTGGCCGAGTCCAACACCCACTACGCCCAGGGCGGAATCGCCGTCGCCATGGAGGGCGACGAGGACGTCGCGCTCCATCTCGAGGACACCGTAAACGCCGGCGATGGAATCGTTTACCGCCCCGCGGCCGAGGCGCTCGTATCCGAGGGCCCGCTCCGCGTGGCCGAGCTGATCGAGTGGGGCGCGAGCTTCGACCGCGAGGCCGGCGAGTTCCTCCGCACCCGCGAAGGCGCTCATTCTTTGCCCCGCATCCTGCACGCCAACGGCGACGCCACCGGCGCCGAAATCAGCCGTTCCCTCGCGGCATTCGCCCGCGTCCACAAGCGCGTCCGCTTCGCCGAGTGGACCATGGTCACTGGGCTGGAAGTCGCCGACGGCCGCGTCATTGCCGCCGACCTGGCCCCCGCAGGTCCCCTCGCTGACGACCCTGAGCCTCATCGAATCAACACCCGCTCCGCGCTCATCGCCGCCGGCGGCGCGGGGCAGGTCTACTCCGACACCACCAACCCCGCGGTAGCCACTGGCGACGGCATCGCCCTGGCCGCGCATGCGGAAGCCGAACTGGCCGACATGGAGTTCTACCAGTTCCATCCCACAGCTCTCTCGCTCCCCGGCGTCCCGCGCTTCCTCATCTCCGAGGCCCTGCGCGGCGAGGGCGCCTACCTGCGCAACGACCGCGGCGAGCGCTTCATGGAGCGCTATCACCCGCTGCTGGAGCTGGCCCCCCGCGACGTGGTAGCCCGCGCCATCGCCCGCGAAGGCATGGGCGCAGCTCCGGACTCGGCTTCCGGCTCGCCGTCTGCCGGCTCGCGGGTCGTCCATCTGGACATGCGCCACCTAAGTAACCTGAACATTCGCGAGCGTTTCCCGGGCATCAGCGCCTTCCTGGCCCAGTACGGCCTGGACCTGGCCCGCGACCTGATCCCCGTCCGCCCAGCGGCGCATTACCTGATGGGCGGCATCAGGACGGATCTGAACGGGCGCACCAGTTTGCCGGGTCTCTACGCCGCAGGCGAGGCCGCCTGCACCGGCGTCCACGGCGCCAACCGCCTAGCCTCCAACTCCCTGCTCGAAGGCCTTGTCTTCGGCGCGCGCGCCGCCCAGTCCATGCTGGCCGACAGCCTGCCTCTGGTGGCCGCCGACGCGCCCCCCGCGAACCTCAAACCCTTATCCGCCAGGGAAGAGGCCCTCGTCGAAGAGCTCATCGCCAACCTGCAAGCATCCATGTGGGCTCACGCCGGCCTGCTCCGCCAGGAATCCACTCTGCGGCAGGGTCTGGCCGCGCAGCAGGCTTGCGCAGCCGGTCTGGCGCAGTTGGCCGGGCAAGGGAAGGGAAGCCGCCGACTGGCCGAAGCGCAGGCCATGAGTTGCGTGGCCCACGCCATCCTGGTTTCGGCGCTGGCCCGCACCGAGAGCCGCGGCGCACACTTCCGCAACGACTATCCGAAGCGCGACGACGAAAACTTCATGAAGCACTCGATCTTCAATCGCAAGGGCGGTGAGGGGCAGGTTGCGTTCGAGAGGTGGTAGGGAAGGCTGGCATTCGATAGATGCCAAGATTACTCTACTAAAGAGTCAGTACGCGATGATTTGGGTCAGCCGGACTCTAGTCGCGTTTGATACTGCGGGAGGTGGCTTAGATGTGGTCAGAATCACTTCAAGAGATCCAGAGACTTCAACAAGAAGCGATGGCGAACGGCCATCCCCTCTGGTTCAGGGGCCAGAGAAAAGCCAGCTGGAAACTCCTATCCTCAATTCACCGCAAAATTAACGAATCTATTAAAGAGGGCTATGGTGTTGAACCACAAACAACACCTGAAGCCGAAAAGATCAAGAATGAATTGATGATAAACAAATCCAAGCTCTTGTTTCTCGATTTTAAGGCAAGGGCTATTCAACTCCTCTCAGAGCATGAGAGAACGGATTGGGGCTTGGTATTTGCTATGCAGCACCTTGGGCTACCCACTCGTTTGCTTGATTGGACCGAAAGTTTTACATGTGCGCTCTATTTTGCTCAACATAAGAGGGAGCGTTCTGACGATGCCGCCATTTTCGTTCTTAATCCGCAACAGCATAATCAGACTATTGTTGGACGCGAAGGCATAGTGTGGCTCGGGGGAAATGCCGACAGGATGACAGTAATGGAAACAGATTTCTATATCAACTTGCCTTCATATCACCCTGCCATAGTTGGTTCAGGCAAGGACATCGAGATGCTAGCAGTTGCGCCGGATTTGACGAATGCGAGGATGGTCGCTCAACGCTCCGCATTTACTTTGTGTGGCGCTTCGTTCCAACCACTGGAAGAGAAATACCCGCGTTCCATAACGAAGATTGTTCTGCCTTCCGAGGAATTCGATGAGGTGCGAGCGTTCCTCGACCTCGCAGGGCAAAGTCATTTCGGCTATTTCCCTGATCTTGAAGGCCTAAGGGATCACTTAATTGAGGAAATGGAAAAAGACGTAAACTTAACCAAGAATGCCGTAGCAAGAGCCAGGGCAGCCCTCCCATAGTCATTCGGTATCTGGCGGTCGCATCGTCTTGTTGTTTTGTGCCATCCACGACACGACCGCGCAGACCGCCAGAATCGCGCCCACCACGGCCAGCGAAAGCGTGATGGGAACGTCGATCCAGCGCGTGGCCAGCATCTTCAGCGCCACAAAGGCCAGCATCGCCCCCAGTCCACAGTGCAGATAGCGGAAGCGGTCCAGCAGCGAGGCCAGCGCAAAGTAGAGCGAGTGTTCTTTTACCGCTGGTCGATCAGCCGGATGGTTTCCATAAACACGTCGCCGTCGATGGTCAGGCTATGGGCGCTGATCTTGTCCATGGTGTCCTTGTCGGTGTGGTGATAGCTTTGGTTGGGTCCATAGTTGATGTCGATGATGTCGATGGAGGGAACGCCGCGCTGGACGAAGGGCAGATGGTCGTCCTCGATCTTCATCTCCTGCTTGAAGAAGTATTTTTCGTAGCCGAATTTCTTGGCCGCCTGGCGCACCAGGGCAACCAGCCAATCCGCCGAGCGAGTCTCGCGCTGAATGTCGAGGTCCTTGTCGCCGATCATGTCGGCCAGGATGAAAGCTTTGATGCGGCCCAGGGTTCCGTCGCGCGCCCATTTGGCGGCCAGATGCTTGGTGCCGTAGGTCGAATCGGAGTCAGTCCAGCTTTGAATCGCTTCTTCGCCGTCGTCGAAGAGCAGCCACACCGAGTAGCCGTCGAGCTTCTTGCCGCCAGCTGTCTCCAAGCGCAACTGGTCGGCGATGGCCAGCAGCAGTCCGGTCGTCGAGCCGCCGTCGTTGGCGCCGACGTAGTTGATGTTGCGCAGCGGGTAGTTGGTCTCGTAATGCGTGGCCAGCACGATGATGCCGTCTTTCTTGCCGGGGAAGCGCACGATGAAGTTGCGCATGGCGACCGCGCCGATGGGCGTGTCGGGGGTGAACGCATCCTCTTCGAGCTGGTCGTGCAGGAACTGGCCGCGCAGGAAGGCTTCGGCCTGCGCGTGCCCCTGGCTGGTGGGCCAGCGCGGCCCGATGGCCACAAACTGGCGGGCGTAGTCAAGAGCCTTGGCGCCGTTGAAGTGCGGCTGAGCGTCATTAGCCAGGGGAGCGGCCAAAGGGGCCAGCAGAACCAGCCCCACCACAACCCTCTTCCAGGACAAGTGAAAACTCATTTTGCGGCCTCCTTGGCTGGCCGCGGCGAGCGGCGCGAAGGGTGTACCCACCAGGCTACGCCGATGCCCACCAGATAAAGCGCCAGCATGGGAATGGCGTAGATGCACATGGTCCAGGGGTCGGGGCTGGGGCAGATGATGGCCGCCACAATGAAGACCGCCAGGACCGCATAGCGCATGTTCTTCCACAGGAAGCGCGGGCTGACGATGCCGAACATGGCCAGGAAGAAGATGAGTATCGGCAACTCAAAGCTGATGCCCAGGCCGAGGATGATGGACAGAAAGAAGCCGGTGTACTCCTCGATGGTGACCATGGAGGTGAAATTGTGGCCGAAATTCACGATCAGAATCTTCAGCGCGCCGGGCAGCACCCAGAAGTAGCCGAAGGCCGCGCCGGCCAGAAACAGTCCCACCGTGGCCGCCATGAAGGGAACCACAAACCGCTTTTCTTTCTGGTAGAGCCCCGGCGCGATGAACAGCCACACCTGGTAGAGGATGAAGGGCGAGGCCAGAATCGCTCCGCCGACCAGCGAAACCTGGAGGTCCAGGTTCAAGGGGTCCATGGGGTGTGTGAAGACCAGCGACTTGCCGATGTGGTTGAGCGGCGCCTGGATAAAACCGACGAACCGGTCATGAAAGAACCAGGCGGCAATGAAGCCCAGGCCCAGAAAAACGGCCGAGCGGACGATGCGTTTGCGCAACTCCTCCAGGTGCTCCATCAGGCTCATGCCGGGGAGTTCCGCGCGCTGGGTCACGGCAGCCCGCGCCTTGCCGATGGCCTCCGCGGGATCAACCATGGAGGGCCTGCTCGGTCACCGGGGCGGTTTGTCCAGCGCACGCTTCTTCAGGAACAGCGCCGGCTGTTGGGCCGGCCACGGCATTGGCCCCCGGATTGGCATTGAAACCAGCTTCAGAGCTAGCCCCGGGAGTTTTCTCTTCCGCCGCCTCGGGCTGGACCTCGATCTGCGCCGCCAGGCTGCCCGGCCGCGCCGCCGGAACCTGTTCGCCGGTCGTGGGCGGCTGAATGCGGGGATAGGGCTCTTCGAGCTGGGTCTCGTGCGCGTTCAACGAAGGGTACAGACCATTTCCCGGGTAAGGGCTTTCGGCAGCGGATGCCACAGAGGGCGCGCCTATGGTCTCTGCGGGCGCCTGTGCCGGCGCCAGCGCGCGCAGCCGTTCCTCTTCCTTCTTGCGGCGGTCGGAGTCCTCGGCCAAGCGCAACTCCTCTTCCATCTGGAATTTGAAGTCGTTGGAGGCCTTACGGAACTCGTACATCAGCTTGCCGATCTGGCGGCCGATCTGTGGCAGCCGCCGCGGCCCGAAGACCACCAGCGCCAGCACCATCAGGATCAGCGAATCCCACATGCCCAGGTTGGCAAGTTCAATTGGCGGCGGAGTTCCCATCGAGAGCAATGATACCTGCGCAACCAAGGCGCGAACAAACGGGCTGGAAGACCGTTCAGGACAGGCATGTGGGAAAAACAGTAAACTCCCCAGTGGGACGAGCATTTGTGATCGTTGGAGGCTAATCGGAACTCATGAGCATCTTCGACCTGTTGTTTCTTCTCATGGTTTTTGCGTCGCTTGTCATGCTGGCCGCTGCGGCTCTGCTTGCAGTGCGCGGCAAGTTCAAGCATTCGCTCAGAACTCTAAGCGGGCTTGGCATTTGCCTGGCCGTCTATCTTGCGACAGGGCTGGCTGTTTCGTTCCTCAAACCGCAAAGGGTGATCGCCGTAGGCGATGCGTGGTGTTTTGACGATTGGTGCCTAACAGTTGAAACGGTTCGCCAGACGCCCGCCTCGTCCCAGGTTGCTTACGACGTTGGACTTCGCATTTTCAGCCGCGCGCGTGGCGTGGCGCAGCGGGCGAACGGAGCATGGATCTACCTGATCGACAAACAAGGCCAGCGGTACTCTCCCGATCCGGATCCCTCCCAGGTTCCTCTCGACATCCGGCTTCAGCCTGGCGAATCCATTGTTACCTCGCGCACCTTTCAGATCCCGGCCGGCGTTCAGGAGCTTGGTCTGATCACCGGCCATGGTGGACCCTACTGCGGCCCGATGGACATCCTCATCATCGGCCAAAGCGGATGCTTGTTTCAGAAGCCGACGATGATCCGGATTCAGTAAACAGCATTTAAACCCGAGCGGCAGGATGGTTGCCGAACCTCGATTCAATTCATCGGCCCGGCCACAAACGTCTTCGGCTACTGTGACGGCTGCGTTACAATAAAGAACAGTGGGAGCGGCTACTGCCGGAGCTGGTTTCCCTCGAATCCGCCGGCTCGGGACCGCATCCAAATTGTGAAAGGCTTGCAACACCCCCGTGGGTGGGGGCACACCTTGAGCGGCAATCGGCTGGCTTCAGCGCCGGCTGGCTCAGGGAAGGTCAGCGCATCCACTGCAAGCCGCGTTAGCTTTCAACATCCCCGTCCGCTGCCCCGCCAGAAATATCGAGGGCGAGCTGGACTGAAGGCGGAATACGGTGAACCTGGTTCTCGATGAACTAACGGCGGCCTCGCCGGAGGCTGGCAGCACCTGTAGCCTCGAAAACTACCTGGCCCTCCCCGACCACACGATGGATGCCCGCATTGCCGAGGCGCGCGCCCGGCTGGGCTCGACCACCATCCTGCTCGGCCACCACTACCAGCGTGACGAGGTGATCCGCTTCGCCGACTTTACCGGCGACAGCTACAAGCTCTCCAGAATCGCCGCTGAAGCCGGCGCGAAGTACATCGTTTTCTGCGGCGTGCACTTCATGGCCGAAAGCGCCGACGTGCTCGGCCACGCGGGCCAGCAGGTCATTCTGCCCGACCTCAACGCCGGCTGTTCCATGGCCGACATGGCGGAGATCTCCCAGGTGGAGGCCTGCTGGGAAGCGCTTGAGCGGCTGGGCCTTGCGGACGAGACGATTCCGCTGACGTACATGAACTCTACCGCAGCCATCAAGGCCTTCTGCGGCGAGCGCAACGGGCTGGTCTGCACCTCGTCGAGCGCCCGCGCCGCCTTCGAGTGGGCCTTTGCGCGAAGCAAGCGAATTCTTTTTCTCCCCGACCAGCACCTGGGCCGCAACACCGGGTTTGCCATGGGCATTCCACTGGACGAAATGGCGGTTTGGGATCCGTGGGCCATTCAGGGCGGCCAAACGAAAGAAAAGCTGGCCGCCAGCCGCATTCTGCTCTGGAAGGGCCACTGCGCCGTCCATCTGCGCTT
>JBEKZR010000114.1:0-9480 GCA_049509715.1 Occallatibacter sp.
CGGCGGCTGGTCAAGAGCCCGAAATGGGTGGCGCTGGACGAGCGCGCGCTGGCGCGCGGGCGGGAGTTGTACGGAGAGTCGCTGCTAGAGGTGGCCCATGAAGGCTGAAGCCGATCCGAATCTGATTGTGTATTTCGGCGGGCAGTATATGCCGCTCGGCCAGGCGCGCGTGGGGATTCTGACCCATGCCCTGCATTACGGGACGGGAGTGTTTGAGGGGATTCGCGCGCACTGGGATGAGGCCCAGCAGGAGTTGTTTGTGCTGCGCCCCCTGGACCACTATGAGCGCTGGAAGCGGAACTGCGGCATTCTGCGCATCTCAGTTCCGCTCTCGCCGGAGGAGTTGTGCGGGATCACTCTGGAATTGATGCGCCGGAATGCCTTTCGGACCGATATATATGTCCGGCCGCTGGCTTACAAGAGCGCGGAGCGAATCGGAGTGAGCATCGACGATCAGGATGCCTTTGCGGTGATCGCGCTGCCCTTTGGCGATTACCTGCACGCCGACAAGGGATTGCATGTGGGCGTGAGCTCATGGCGGCGGATCGAGGACAATGCGATTCCGGCGCGGGCCAAGATCTGCGGAGCCTACGTGAACAGCGCGCTGGCCAGCGACGAGGCGCGCCATTGCGGATTCGACGAGGCAATCTTTCTGAACGAGAGCGGTCATGTTGCCGAGGGCGCCACGTGCAACATTTTCATGGTGCGCAAGGGGGAACTGATCACGCCGCCGGTGACGGAGAACGCGTTGGAGGGAATCACGCGCGGCTCGGTCATGGAACTGGCGCAGCGGGAACTCGGTCTGCAGGTTGTGGAACGGGCGATTGACCGCAGCGAATTGTACGTATGCGACGAGTTGTTCTTCACCGGGACGGCGGTGGGCATTGCGCCGGTGGTGCGAGTCGATCACCGGCCGGTGAACGATGGGACCATAGGCGCGATTACGCGCGGAGTGCAACAGTTGTACTTCGATGCGGCGCACGGGCGCATGCAGACTTACTTGAAGTGGCTGTTGCCGCTCTACCGGTCGCGAAACACGCTCCAACAGGACGCGATTGAACACACGGAGACGAAGGTGAGTTGAGCGGATTCCGGTGTGCGATGCGCGCGAAGGGCTGGTTCGGAAATGGAGGGTAGAAAGATGTCTACGACAACAATGGCGGCGAACGCGTATCACGACGCGCTGGAGAACTTCGATACGGCAGCGGACGCATTGCAGCTCGACAACGATACGCGGGAGATGATCAAGTATCCCGAGCGAGTGCTGACGGTGACAGTGCCTGTGCGCATGGACGACGGGCACATTCACCGCTTCGAGGGCTACCGCGTGCAACACAGCATGGTGCGCGGGCCCGCCAAGGGCGGTATACGCTATCACCCTCAGGTAACTCTGGATGAGGTAAAGGCGCTGGCCACCTGGATGACATGGAAGTGCGCGGTGGTGAATATTCCCTTTGGGGGCGCTAAGGGCGGAATTACCTGCGATCCCAAGCGCATGTCCCAAAACGAACTGCAGCGCATGACGCGGCGCTACACCAGCGCGATTCTTCCCTTGATTGGACCGGAGCAGGACATTCCCGCGCCGGATGTGTACACCAATCCGCAAACCATGGCCTGGATTATGGACACCTACAGCATGACCATGGGATATCCGATTCCGGGCGTGGTGACAGGAAAGCCGATCAGCCTGGGCGGATCGCTGGGGCGCAACGAAGCCACCGGCCGCGGCGTGTTCTACACCATCCAGAGCGCCTGCGAGCATCTGCAACGGCCCTTGAAGGGCGCCACAATAGCGGTGCAGGGCTTTGGAAACGCCGGCTCCATTGCGGCGCAATTGCTGCATGAGGCGGGAGCAAAAGTAATCGCGGTAAGCGATTCGACCGGCTGCGTTTACAACCGGAACGGACTGAATATCCCGGAGCTGATTCTTCTCAAGGCCCTCAGCGGGCATGTGGAAGGATTTCCGGAAAGCGAGGCCATCGAGCCGCGCGAGTTGCTGGCCCTGGAATGCGACATCCTGGTGCCGGCGGCGCTGGAGAACGCAATCCACGCGGAGAATGCATCCGCGGTGCGGGCGGCCATCATCGCCGAAGCGGCCAACGGACCTCTGACCCCGGCCGCAGACAGGATTCTGCAGAGCAAGGGGGTGTTCGTGATTCCGGATATCCTGTGCAATGCCGGCGGTGTGACGGTCTCTTATTTTGAGTGGGTGCAGGATGAGCAGCACCTGTTCTGGGAGGCGCAGGATGTCTACAACCGCCTGGAACACGTGATGAAGACTGCTTTCCGGGATGTGCTGAAGATCCATCTGGAACGGAAGGTCCCGATGCGCATTGCCGCCAACATGCTCGGGATAGGGCGCGTGGCGGAGGCTGTGCAGATCCGCGGCATCTATCCTTAAGAAGCATGCTTCCGACCCGGAGCACCCGCAAAAAATAGGCGGCAAGGGTTATGCCCCTGCCGCCGCCCGTCCCTGGGTTGTCTTGAAATTACTGCATTTCTTCTCTTACTGCAAAAGCTTGGTCACTTCCTGCTGCACACTGTTGGCTTGCGCCAGGGCAGCGATGCCGGTCTGGCTGAGAATCTCAAACTTGGACATGTTGGAGGTCGCCGAGGCATAATCGGTGGCCTGTATGGCGTTCTGCGCCGAGATCACGTTCTCCTGCTGAGTGCTCATCACCTGGCTGAGGGAGTTGAGCGTATTGATCTGGGCGCCGATGTATCCGTCCATCGCGGCCACATCGTTTATGGCCACATTGAGATCGTTCAGCACGGCCTGCGCGTCGGATTGGCTCAACAGGTCGGTGCTGCTGAGTGACACGCCTGCATTGTCAGAGTAGCTCATCGTCGCGATCCCGCCCGTGCCGGTTGGGTCCGTAGTGAAGGTCGAGGAAGCCGCTTGCGCGGTGGCGAGATCCGCAATTCCATTAGCTCCGATGACAGGCGTTGAGACCCCGACGGAGTAGAAAGAGGCCGCCGCAGTGTAGGTTGGTGTGTCGGTGGCGAGGGCGGTGGTGTCGGCGAGACCGGCGGCGGTGATGCTCGCCTTGGAGCTTGCCGAGGTAAACGTATCGCTCCCGGTCCCCACGGCGGAGTAGGTAGCCGTGATTCCATAACCTGCGGCGTTGATCGTACCGGCAATGTTTGCCAGGGTGTCCCAGCCGGCTCCGCCGAGTACTTGTGTGTGGGCGTGTCCGGTACTGTCCGTGATGGTGAGGGTGCCGGAGAGAGTATCACCTACCGCTATCTCGCCGACGTTTAATGCCAGGACACCGACAGCTCCAGGAGTGGTGCCGCTCCCTACACCCGAGCCCGTCCCGGTGATCAGAATACCGGTGTCGGCGGCGTGGCCCGCGGCGACAGCCTGCGTTCCGGCCTGTGCCGCCGTGGTGAAGCTGGCTGTAATGCCCAGGTTCGCGGCGTTGATGGCGTTGATCATTCCCTGGGCCGTGTCGGCAAAGCCGGTGGCGCCGCCAGCGGAAATGGTTGCGGTTTGCTGAGAAACAGTCCCGCCCGCCCCCGTCGCCATGTAATGGACGGTCAACGAGGAGGTGGCGTTGTGCAAGGCATCGCCCGCTGTCGCATTCGTGCCACCACTCGACAGGTCGATGAACACATTGCCTTGGCCGCTGCTATAACTCATCGCGCCGTTGGTGTCGCCCACGCTGCCCGAACTCAGAGTGCGAATATTCAGATTGTCAACCGAAGAACCTGCCGCCGAAGAGTCGCCGGTGTAGATGGCGATCGTATTACCGGCAAAGACCTGCTCCTGGTTGTATGTGGTCGTCGATCCGATGTTGTTGATTTCGGCCAGAATCGACTGGTACTCCTGATTGGCGGCGCCCTCCTGAACGGAGTTGAGGGTGCCGTTAGAGGCTTCCGTAGCCAGCGTAATGGCACGGTCCAGCAGACTCGTCACTTGCGAAAGGGCGCCATCGGCTACCTGAAGCAGCCCTACGCCTTCCGTGGCGTTGGTTTCCGACTGGGTCAGGGCAGCCGAGTTGGCCCCCAGGCCATTCACAAGCGAAAGACCCGCCGCGTCATCCGCGCCGGAATTGATCCTCGAACCAGACGACAACTGCTCCAACACCTTCTGCAAGCTGCTATTGGTGTTGTTCAGGTTGTTCTCTGCGTATATCGCTGACAGGTTATTCAAAACACCGAGGGCCATGGGGATTCAACTCCTTCTCGGATGCTTTCTTTGCGCCCTTACCCGCCGGTGCTTCTTTCCGTCCGTCAGGCCCGTCATAACTTCCGGTTGGGCTTCTTTGCATCCACCCCCTTCATCGGTAATGGGGAAAATAACTTTAGTCATTATTTTTTGGACCGTTCCCGCACAGCACTGTAGCACTCCGATTCACGCTGTCCCGGTTCCGTTCAAACCCTGTCCCGAAGTGATTCAGCGCCTGTCCTGTTACTCTCCACCTGTTTGTATCGCTTCGCGACAGAAGAGGCTGGTCCATAGCACTTGCAGAGGCTTCCGCAGCCGCTCTCCACCGTGCTGCGCGGCCCTTTTACCGCCCGTTTCCCGCGCACAAAAAACGGCGGCAAGAGGATCGCCCCTTGCCGCCACCGGTCTGAACAACAACCGCAGTTGCTCTCTGCCGTAAAGCCCCGTTACTGCTCGGCGCCCGCTCCCGGCGCCCCCAGCCCATCCGGACCGGCGCCTTCGTCAACCATGCTCTGTGGTCCCGCGCCCTGCGGAGCCGCGACCTGTGGTTCTGCGCCTTGCGGAGTCGGAGGCAGGGGAGGCCCCTGCCGGTGGTACGGACCGCCCGGTCCCTGGCCGCCGTGTCCCCAGCCGCGCTCCGGCCCACGATTGGCGCGGTCGGTTTGCAACTGCTTCCACTGCTCCGGCGTCAGTTTGCCGCGAATTGCCAGCAGAAAGCGCGCATTCGCCTTTTCCAGCTCGGCCCGGGCCTGTGCCACCTTGTCGATCTGCGCCAGAATGTTGGCCTCGTTTGGCTGATCGTCGCGGATCAGCGGCTCCATCGCCAGTTCCGCTTTTTGCAGGCTGGCCCGCAGGTCAATCAGCTTTTCCCGATGCTCCAGCAGAATCCCGTCCATCGCCTTGCGCTGCTCGTCGGTGAGCTTCAAACGCTCCACCATCTTGGGATTGTTCCACCAGCGTCCATGGTCGCCCCGCGGCCCGAAGGCCCTCTCCATGGGAGGCCGACGCTCCCCAAATCCCGGCCCCGGTCCGGCGTTCAACTCGCCGCCCGGCCCCTGCGCCAGCGCTGAACCCGCCAGCAAAACTCCCGCCATCGCCAATCCCAACCGTGCTGCAATGATTCCCTTCATCGTGTTCTCCTCCCCCTCTTTGCGAAGGGTTTGTTCCTGTTTCGTGAATTCGCTCTTACCCGCTATGTTTACTTGGCCTCGTCCTCGGTCATCAGTTGAGCCAGCGGCTCCATGGCGCTCGGCACTTCCCGCGATACGTCGCTGTCCACCTTGGCCAGTAAATCTTCTTCTTCCTGGCTAGCCCGCTGCTCGGCAACCAGCCGCTCACTCTCGGCCGCGCGCGCCGCCGCCATCCTCGCCAACTCCTGCCGGTGATGGCGCTCGTAGATCCCTCCCGAGACGCCTCCAGCCACCAGCGCGCACCCCAGCGCCCATCCCGCCGCCAGCCGCCAACTCCTCTGCCGCACCGTCTTCACCGCCGTTCGGGGTCGGCTATACGCAGCCTCGCTCCAGGCCAGTACGCTCGCGCGGAAATTCTTCAGCGCCTGAGCCAACTCCGGGGCCTCCAGCGACTCGGGGTCCCCAGGAAGTGGTCTCTGCTTCCTGGGGTGAAGCCACAGGTCCTTGTCGATAGGGCGGAGTTCCGGTTCTTCATCGAATTGATTCTTGAAACTCATCGTCTTCCTCCCAGTTCCGCGCGCACTCTCGCAACCGCCCGCGAAAGGTGAGCCTTCACCGTGCCCTCGCTCAACCCGGTGGCCCGCGCAATCTCGCTCAACTCCAGTTCCTCCACGTAGCGCAGCAGGAACACCGTCCGCTGCCGCTCGCTCAACCCTTCCACGGCCTTCCACACCCGGCCCACCTGTTCCCGCGCCAGCAATTGCTGCTCCGCCGATCGCTCGCCGCTCGGCAGCCACTCGCTGGCTTCGTCCAGGTCCACCGAATTCATCCGCGCCTGCCGCCAGAACTGCATGCGGCGATTCCGCCAGTGGTCCTTCTGCAGGTTGATGGCGATCCGCATCAGCCAGGTCATCGCGCTCGACTCGCCGCGAAAGCTGCCCCAATTCCGATGCGCCTTCAGGAAACACTCCTGCGTCAGCGTCTCCGCCAGGTCCGGGTCGCGCGTCGACGCCAGCAGAAACCGGAAGATTTGCGGCCGGTGGCTCTCCACCACGCGCGAGAACTCCTGCGCGGCAATCTCTTCCGCCGTGGCCATGGTCATCGCTTCCAATGCTGTGCCGGCAGCCATCACTCAGGTAGACGCCCGCATCGCAAGCAAGTTTACAGCCCAGGGGGCATTTCTCATCTATATCGGAATCGGGACAAACAGAGGCGCCCATGTCTCGAGGTCCCCGGCGACTCGGGACCCCCGCGACTGATTTTTTGCTGGCTGAGATGAGGGGACACGTCTTCATCCCCGGGGCGAGGATTTGCTTATGAGACCTGTGAATTTGGCCCCGCTTAACCCTCTTACTGCGGCGCGGGTTGTTGGGGTGCGGGTTGCTGTGGCGCGCTCGCCCCAGTTCCTGCCACCCCCGCCGGCGCGGGAGCAGCTGCCACCGGCATATTCTTCCCGTGCTCCGGATCGTACTGGTGCTTTTCCATCCATTGTTTGAACACCGCCGCCGGCTCTTCGTCGAGTAACCCGCCATGCTTGAAGTAAGCGGTGTCCTTCATATCCACCTGCATCTCACAGGAATCGAATGCCCCTGGCTTGCCGAACTCGGGCAGCAGAATCTCAAGTGTCCTGCCCGGCTTCTTCCAACGCGCCATGTAGGTCTCGTAGCCCGGCGATGCCCTCAGCCGTTCTCCGCAGCGATAGCTGAAGTCGAAGCCGCGCGGCTCGCTGTTTTCATAGAGGTTCGCCCGGCCCTCTCCGTCCACCACATCCAGGGACGTTATCCCGCCGTATCCGCCCCCATGGTAGTAATGCGAATGGGAATTGAACTGAAAGATGTGTACCCGCAATGGATAGTCGGCAGCACTATGCCCACCGGCCAGCACCGCCGTTGAAAGCAGCAAGCAACCCGCCAATCCGCTGAGGATGAATAAGAAAACACGGCGCATCGAAACACCCCCTAAAAGGCCAATAGCCAGGTTTTTCACCCATCCTAATCCCACCCGCCCCCCATCGCAACGGCAGAACCGGAATTTCACATTGCAGGCGCATATCCCCGATCCAGGGTGGTAATCGGGATTAAGGTGTCTGACGGTTCACTTCTCAGAAGCAGGATTTCGCACGGAGTCAGGCCGGAATGCAATTCTCTCCGAACTCGGTCCGCTGATAGACTGTGATCGATAGACGCCTGCCGTTCTACCTGTGCTGACAAGGAACCCGACATGCTGCTTGCCTCACTCCGCGAAGAAGTCCTCCACGCCAACCGCGAAATCGCCCGCCTCGGCCTGGCCCCGCACACCTTTGGCAACGCCAGTGGCATCGACCGCTCCGGCCCCGAGCCGCGCATCGTCATCAAACCCAGCGGCGTGGACTACGCCACGCTTACCGCCGCCGATCTGGTCATCACAGACCTCGACGGCAGAATCGTCGAGGGCTCCCTGCGCCCCTCAAGCGACCTGGATACACACACTTGCCTCTACCGCGAGTTCCCCCAAATCGGTGGCATCGTCCACACCCACTCCGAGTTCGCAACCTCCTGGGCTCAGGCCGGCCGTCCCATTCCCTGCCTCGGCACCACCCACGCCGACTACTTCTACGGCCCCGTTCCCGTCGCCGGGCCCCTCACTGCCGAAGAGGTAGCCGAGGCCTATGTCCGCAATACCGGCGCCGTCATCGTCCGCCGCTTCCGCTCCGGCGGCCTTGACCCGCTCGCCGTTCCCGGCGTCTTGGTAGCCGGTCACGCCCCGTTCGCCTGGGGCAAAACCCCCGCCCAGGCCGTCGAGCACGCCGATGTCCTTGAATACATTGCCTGTCTCGCCTTCCGCAGCGTCCTGCTCGGAGCGCCCGAAGCCGGAATTCCACCCTACGTAAGCGAACACCACTACCAGCGCAAACACGGCCCCAAAGCCACCTACGGCCAGCTCTGACGGCAGGGATTCCGCAATAACCCGCCTCCCCTCAGAGAGCTACCTATTTCCATAGATCAATCCCTTTCGGCGTATACCGCCTACCATTTCCTGCATTGTTTCAGAGAATTCTGGAAACTCCGGTTGACGTTTTACGGAACTTTGCGTCTCTATCTCGCGTATTCTCAACCGATTGCCGTCATTATTGAGGCAACCAGCGCGTTTCGCCAACATGGCAACCGACGTGCAACAATTGAGTAGTGAGCAGCAGATTCGGATGATGTAAGAGCGTCCTCCCATGGAAACCAGCCTCCTCAACCGCTTGCAGGCGACTCTGCTGGGCATAGCCACGCTCAGCCTGTTTCTGCTTGCCGTCTTGAATCTTCGCCAGGAGAGCCATTTCCAGCAACCCGACGACGGGGTCTGGTGGCGCGAGGCGGCGGGGGGGCTGGTAGCGGAAAAGGTGCTGCCGGATATGCCCGGCCAGCGCGCCGGCATTCAGGAGCATGACCTGCTCACAGGAGTCGAGGTACAGCCGGTCAGTCCTGGACGGCGGGCCGGCATACAGACGCATAACATTCTCACCGGAAACAAAGTGCAGCCGGAAAATCTTCCCCCGCGCGTGGGCATCCAGGCGCCTAGCCTGGCGGGCGAAGTCAACTACACTCCCACCACGCGACTGGCCGATCTGGAGCGCGCTCTCGATCGCGCCGGGGTATACGGAGAGGCGTACTACGTAATCACCCGCGACGGCATTCCGCTGGACACGCCGGTGGCGGTCTACCCCGAACCATCGGACAGAAGCCTGGCGCTGGGCTTGCGACTGATCGGCCTGGTTTATCTTGCCATCGGCATCTACGTGCTGTTTCGCCGTTGGACGGCTCCGCGCGCTACCCACTTCTACCTCTTCTGCCTGGTTTCGTTTGCGCTCTACGCGCTCAAGTACACCGGCGCGCTGAGCAATAACAATTGGCAAGGCCATCTGGACTGGACTGTCTTCTGGTCCAATGTGCTGGCCGAGTCGCTGCAGCCGGCGCTATTTCTGCATTTTGCCCTCAGTTTCCCCGAGGAGCGGCTCAAGAAGCTCCGCCGCCGCTGGCTGTTACCGCTGGTTTACGCGCCGGGAGCCGCGCTGCTCGGGCTCTGGCTGATAGCCATCACGCGCTGGCAGGCAACCGGACTACTCAAGCACCGTCTGGACCAGACCGGCACCGCCTACGATGCCGTCTTCTACGTCCTGGCCGCCGTCCTCTTCCTGCGCAGCTACAGCCAGGC
>JBEKZR010000115.1:0-9410 GCA_049509715.1 Occallatibacter sp.
GTTGGTGCCCACAGCGAAGCGCGGGAACTCGAAGACGCCGGCCGGGCCGTTCCACACAATCGTCCGGGCAGTCGAAACCACTTCCTCAATGGCCGCGATCGACCTGGGCCCGATGTCCAGGCCCTGCCAGTCGGCGGGGAAGTTGACCGAGCAGTCCCAGACCTGGGTGTTGGCGTCGGGGGCGAACTTGTCTGCCAGGATGTTATCGACGGGCAGCAGCAGGCGGACGCCCTTGGCCTTGGCTTTCGCGAGGGCTTCCTTGGCCATATCGATCTTGTCCTCTTCGACCAGGGACTTGCCGGTGGAGACGCCCAGGGCGCGCTCAAAGGTGTAGGCCATGCCGCCGACGATGACCAGCGTATCGACCTTGTCCAGCAAGTTATCGATGACGTCGATCTTCCCGGAGATTTTGGAGCCGCCGATGATAGCAACGAAGGGCTTCTCGGGCGATTCAAGGGCCTTGCCCAGGTAGGTGATCTCCTTTTCCATCAACAGGCCGGCGACGGCAGGGGAGAGGAAATGCGTAATCCCTTCAGTCGAGGCGTGGGCGCGGTGGGCGGAGCCGAAGGCGTCATTGACGTAGACCTCGGCCAGCGAGGCCAGCGCCTTGGAGAAGGCCGGATCGTTGGCTTCTTCCTCGGGGTGGTAGCGCAGGTTTTCCAGCAGCAGCACCTGGCCGGATTCAAGCTGACGGGCCATTTCGCCGGCTACTTCGCCGATGCAGTCCGGTGAGAAGGCCACGTTGACGCTCTCGCCGAGTTCCTTGTCCAGCAATTCGCGGAGCCGGTCAACCACCGGGCGCAACGAGTACTTGGGATTGGGCTTGCCCTTGGGACGGCCCAGGTGCGAGGCCAGGATCACCTTGGCCTTGTGCCGGAGCGCGTAGACGATGGTGGGCAGCGTGGCCACAATGCGGGTGTCGTCGGTGATGGTCGAGCCGTCTTCAGTGAGCGGCACGTTGAAGTCGACGCGGATGAAGACCCGCTTGTTGGCCAGGTCGATGTCGCGAATGGAGAGCTTGGGCATGGGGGGCCTTCCTGAAACAGTTGTCAGTTGTCAGTGGTCAATTGCCGGTGAGCGGTGCTCAGTGGTCAGCAAACAACGGTCAGTGGACAGATGGCCTCGACTGATCGCTGTCCACTGATCACTGTGTTTACAGGCCCTTCTTGGCCAGGAAGCCGACCAGGTCGACGACGCGGCAGGAGTAGCCCCACTCGTTGTCGTACCAGCTCAGCACCTTGACGAGGTTGCCGACCACTTTGGTCAGCGGCGTGTCCACGATGGAGCTGCGCGAGTCGCCCTTGAAGTCGGAGCTGACCAGCAGGTTCGAGTCGACGCCCAGGATGCCCTTCAGTTTGCCCTCGGCGGCGGCCTTGAAGGCAGCGTTCAGGGCTTCGGCGGTGACGGGCTTCTCGGCGATGTAGGTCAAATCGACGAGCGAGACGTTGGGGGTTGGGACGCGGATGGCGAAGCCGTCCAGCTTGCCGGCGGTCTCGGGGATCACCAGTTTGAGGGCCTTGGCGGCGCCGGTAGAAGTCGGAATCATCGACAGTGCGGCGGCGCGGGCGCGGCGCAGATCCTTGTGCGGGAAGTCGAGGATGACCTGGTCGTTGGTGTAGCTGTGGATGGTGGTCATGATGCCGGAGACGAGGCCGCTGGTCTCAAGGATTACCTTGACCACGGGCGCCAGGCAGTTGGTGGTGCAACTGGCGTTGGAGAGGATGTTGTGCTTGGCCGGATCGTACTTGTCCTGGTTGACGCCGAGCACGATGGTCAGGTCCTCGTTCTTGGCCGGGGCGGAGATGATGACCTTCTTCACGGTAGCGCCCAGGTGCTTCTTGGCGTCCACGGCGTCGGTAAAGCGGCCGGTGGATTCGATAACAACTTGCGCGCCCACTTCAGCCCAGGGCAGCTTGGCTGGGTCTTTCTCGGCCCATACCTTGATCTTCTTGCCATCGACGGAGATGAAGTCCTCGCCGGCAGTGATCTCATTCTTCAGGTTGCCCAGGATCGAGTCGTACTTGAGCAGATGCGCCAGCGTTGCCGGGCTGGTCAAATCGTTGACGGCGACAAAATCAATCTCGGGTTTGCCGAGCGCGGCGCGCAGAACATTGCGGCCAATGCGGCCGAAGCCGTTGATACCAACCTTTACTGCCATGTGTGATTTCTCCTTAGTAGTCGGTGAGGCTGTGGTTTGAGCTTGTTCGGATTTGCTGCGTTCGGCGGCTGGAGCCGCCCAGAAGGCAATTCCACCAAACTCTTGATCGTAACACTGAAGTTAACGGAGGCGAAATGAAAACGCGTTTTGTCCCGTTTTGCGCAGGACCTGTTGCACATATAGTGTGCCTTTCCCAGTACAGGACCGTATGTGATGGAGTGCACAGCCGAGCATTTTCACAAAAAAACGGACTGTATTTCGTCTTTGAGGAAGGCCGTTCCTCGCTGCGCCACCCCACGGACGTATCCGCCGCGGCGGGCGTGGGGGGGCGCCGGCCTGACGGTCGCGCCGAATCAGACTTTGTGATCTCGAATGACAGCAATCCGTGAAAATGCGTGTTTGCAGCGCCCTAGGCAAATATGGTATTCGGGTATCACTATGCATAGGTTGAAGACGGCATGAGAAGACGCTCCAGACGTACCCCCAATACCTCGGAATCCACAGGCAAGATTGGCCAGGAACTCCCATCGAATCAACCGGCTCCGCTGGTTCCTTTCTATCCAGACGATGCTCCGGCCGCGGTGCCGGCTCAGCAGCCCCGCGCGACCCATCCTCCCGCGCACAGGCCTGCGCCGCCGGCACGGCCCGCAAAGCCGCAGTGGTCCGCAAAGCACGAATGGCTCGAACCGGCAGACTCAGGCCGGCTCGAGCTCGAGACGCAGCCGGAACTGGCCTCCGTGCCTCCGCCGGAGCCCGAGGCTGCCGAGCGATCGCCGCAGGCTCCCAAAGGGTACGTGGTGCTGGCCATCGGGCTGCCCGGCTCGGGCAAGACCACCTGGTTCCGGCGCCGCGGGGTCACGCCGCTCTCCAGCGACCTGCTGCGCAATATCCTCTTCGACGATGTGGAGGAGCAGCGTTACCAGGGGCTGGTCTTCTCCACCCTGCGGTCGCTGTTGAGGGCCAGGCTCATCGCGCGCATGCCGTGGAACTACGTGGACGCCACCAACCTTTCCATTCACGAGCGCCGCCAGTGGATCAAGATGGCCCAGAGCTTCGGCTACGAGGTGCAGGCGGTCTTCTTCGACGTGCCGCTGGAGGTATGCCTGGAGCGCAACAGCAAGCGCGACCGCTCGGTCAGCGAGGACGTGATGCGCAAGATGGCGGAGAAGCTCAAGCCACCGGTCTTTGAAGAGGGCTTTGCCAAGATCACCGTGGTGCGCGTCAAGAGCGCGGGGTGACGGACGGCTTCCGATGAGCACTACTCCTGCTCCTGTTCCCTACGTCGAGCCGTGGCTGCGCGGAACACACACCGAGATTCCCGCGGCAGGCCGCGCCGTCCTGTACGCCCTCGATCTGGCCCTCGAAGACCTGGCCAAATGGACTGCGGGGCTGACCGACGACGAGGTTCACAGTCAGCCTTTAGGACTGACTGCGGTCGCCTTTCACCTGCGCCACCTCGCCCGCTCCACCGATCGGCTGCTGAGCTACGCCGAAGGGAAACTGCTCTCGACCGGGCAGTTGGCAGCGCTCAAAGCCGAGCAGACTGGCGAGGAAACCCTGGCGGTACTTCTGGCCGGGGTCGAGGCCTCTTTCTTAAATGCTGCGGAGCGAATACGCGTCCTGGCGACAGCCGATCTCGACACCGCTCGCGGCGTGGGCCGCAAGCAGTTACCCACCAGCATTGGCGGAGCGCTGATTCACGTAGCCGACCACACCCAGCGCCATGTGGGCCAGGTGGTTACGACGGCAAAGGTGCTGAAAGCGCTGCGGACTTAGCCTGCCCGCTCCTCTCCCACCAGCGAATCCTGAATGTGCCCTAGCTTTTCCTGCTTGGTGCGCACGTAGCCCGCGAAGCTCTCCTGCGGCTCGACCTCGGCGGAGACGCGCTCGACCACCGCGATGCCCGCTGACTCCAGCGCAGCGACCTTTGCCGGATTGTTGGTCATGAGGCGGACCGAAGTGACGCCGAGCAGCTTGAGAGCCTCGGCCGGCAGCTCGTACTCGCGGCAGTCGGCGGCAAAACCCAGCTCGACGTTGGCTTCGACGGTGTCCCGGCCCAGGTCCTGCAGTTCATATGCTTTTAATTTGGCCATCAGGCCGATGCCGCGGCCCTCCTGCTGCTCGTAGAGCAGGATGCCCGCGCCGGCCTCTGCGATCTTGCCCAGGGCCAGTTCGAGTTGAAGACGGCAGTCGCAGCGCAGCGAACCAAAAACATCTCCGGTCAGGCATTGCGAGTGGATGCGAACCAGCGGCGGCGCGGAGTGAATGTCGCCCATCACCAGGGCGACCAATTCTTCAACCTCGCCTTTGCCCGCGCTGTCAACCGGGCCTTCGTTGCAAGAGCGTGGCGCTGACAGACCCTCAAAGCCCAGGATGCGGAAGTCTCCCCAGCGGGTGGGAAAATCCGCCTCGGCGATCTTCTTTACGCTTTCAAATCCCATCATTACATTTTACGTTGCGCGGATTCAGGCCCAACCCTTGATCCCTGATCCTTGACCTCTGTAGTGCGATACATTGATGAGGTGACGGACAATCTCATTCTGATCACGCTCTTGGTCAAGCTGGGCGTGGTTGCCTCGGTGGCCAGCGTGCTGGCGCGGGTGGTAACCTTCCGGCGCCTGTTCTTTGCCGAGCGGCGCAGTCCCCGGCAAACCCTGGCCTTGCTGGCGTTTTTCCTGGTTCCGCTTACGCTGGGCGTGTTGATGCGGTTCTGGGTGCCCAACTTTCTGGCCGCCGACATCTCCTTCGAGACGGTGATTCTGCTGGGCCTGCTGGTGGGACCGGGCTGGGCCGCGCTGGGCGGGGTAGTGCTGTCCGTGCCCGCGGTCTATCACCACGAGTATCTGGCGCTGCCCTTCAATATCCTGCTGGGGCTGGGCGCGGGCCTGCTGGGCCGCTTTGTGGAGAGGGAAGAGATCTGGTCGTTTACGCCGTTCATCGACCTGAGCCTCTACCGCTGGGTGCGCCGCAACCTGCGCCAGCCGAGCATCGACCGCCAGTTCCTCATGCTGTTTCTCATCGTGGCGGCGGAGGTATGCCGAGACTGGCTGGCCCACGCCTTTCCGCACCGGCTGTTTGCGTTGCTCGCCAGCCGGTGGTGGCTGCAGGTTCTGGTGTGGCTCAGCGCGCCTATCGTGGTGGGCATTGCGCTCAAGGTCTGGAACACGCTGCGCATGGAGATGAAGCTCGAAGAACAGAAGCGGCTGCTGCTCGAAGCCCGGCTCGACGCCCTGCAACGCCAGATCAATCCGCACTTCCTGTTCAACACGCTCAACTCCATCGCCTCCCTGGTGCGCAACAAGCCGGAACTGGCCCGCGAGATGACCGTGAAGCTGGCCAACATTCTGCGCGCCCTGCTCAAGGACCACGACAGCTACGTGCCGCTGAGCGAGGAGTTGAGTTTTACCGACGACTACCTGGACATTGAAGTAGTGCGCTTCGGCGCCGACAAGCTGCGGGTGGAAAAAGAAATCGATCCGCGCACGCTTGCGGTTCTGGTGCCCAGCATCCTGTTGCAGCCGCTGATTGAAAACAGCATCAAACACGGGCTGGAGCCGCGCCTCCAAGGCGGCACGGTCACGCTTCGCAGCCAACTCGTCGGAGACCGGGTGCGCATCGAGGTGGCCGACGATGGGGTGGGAATGGGCAACCAGCCGGCCTCGTCGCTCAGCCGCACCGGCGCGGGCATCGGCATGAGAAACGTGCGGGAGCGGCTTGAAGTCCTCTACGGCAACCAGGCGCGGTTCGAGGTGGTCAGCAATCCGGGGCGGGGCACTCTGGTGTCGATTGAGATTCCGGCGAGTTTGCCGGATGCGGTTTAAGCAGGCGGTAGGACTTGCCGTCCCCGAGCAGTCGCCGTTCTTTGTGCCGATATGCACAGCCATTCGCTGTATGCTCACACCATGGTGCGCTTCACGGTGCTGGCGTCGGGGTCCAAGGGCAACGCGACGGTTGTCTCCGGGGGACGGACGCGGATACTGGTGGACTGCGGGCTGAGCTGCCGGGAGCTGTTCCGGCGGATGCGGCTGGCCGGCGAGGAGCCGGAGACGCTGGACGCCATCGTGATCACACACGAGCACTCCGACCACGTTGGCGGGCTGGGGGTGACGGCGCGCAAGCTAAACATTCCGGTGTACTTTACCGAAGGCACGCACCGCGCCTGGATGCGCTGGCTCTCGCCGCGGCGGCAGATGACCTATGCCCAGTGGCTGGAGCAGATTCGCAAGCAGGCCGCGGAGCGCCAGGCAGAGGCGGATGCGGCAGCCGATGAGGGCGAGCCGGACGAGAGCGATCTGGTGGAGCAGGCCGAGTCTTCCGAGGAATGTGACGGTCGAGGTTCGAGGTTTCCCACCCTTGCGCCCGAAGTGCAAAACGCAGGTCCTTCGACTCCGGTCGCTGCGGCGACCTCCGCTCAGGATGACAGCAAGAAGGGGGCCGAGACGGTCGAGGCTGTGGAAGCGCAGGAGGAAGCAGCCGAACCCATTGAGCCGGCCAAGGAAAAGGATCCCAGCTGGCTTCCGGCGGTCGAGTATTTCCAGGCCGGGGAGCCCTTCGAGATCGGGGAGATCGACCTCAGCCCCTTCACCATTCCCCACGACGCCGCCGACCCGGTGGGCTTTGTTTTCCGCGCCGAGGGGGTGCGGATGGGCTTTGCCACTGACCTGGGCTACATCCCGCCCAACGTCAAGGCGCAGTTGAGGGGCCTGGACCTGCTGCTGCTCGAATCCAACCACGATCTGGAGATGCTGCGCGACGGACCCTACCCCTGGGCGGTGAAGCAGAGGGTACTTTCGCGCGTCGGTCACCTCTCCAACGAGGCCGCGGCGGAGTTTCTTGAAAACGGGTACGATGGCCAGGCGGCCTATGTGATCCTGGCGCATCTGTCTGAAAGCAATAATCTTCCGGAGCTGGCGCGGGTGACGGCCGAGCGCGCCTTGAACGGCCGGGCAAGCCTGTTGGCCAATATGCTGCTGCTGGCAAAACAGCACGAAGCGCTTTCTTCTATTTATTTTTAAGTAAATTCGGTTACAATGGTAAGATACACGGGCATCACTCTGTACCAGGTAGATTGGCAAGGGAAACGCCAAGGGAATTTCGCCTTGTGCGAGGCAGAGGAGAGGGGCGCCACTGAAACCGGCAAGGCCGGTGGAGCTTCCTACGATCCTGGGCCTTCCGTTGCTACGTGAGCCGCACGGGAACACAGCGGACCAGCACATCCTTTGCAAAGTGAGTCTAATCAATTATGGCAAGGACCAAATGCACAGACAGAGTCGTAGGCGCCATCCTGGCAAGCTGGCGATATGACATCTCAGGGATTTATCCGGAGATGCGCAAGGACTACGAGCAGCATTTTGCCGAATGTGCCCACTGCAGCGCCCGGCAGAAGTTCCACCGCAGCCTGGATGTGACGCTGGCCGTGTTGACCTCGCTGGCGGTCTTCTTCTTCCTCTTCGCGCTGGCGGTTCTCAAGCACATCAAGCCGCTGGAGCATGTCGCCTTCAAGGTTTTCGGGCTGGATATCGAAGACACTTACCATATGCTGGTGTCGGCCGGCACGGCGGGGCTGATCTTCTCGGTTGTGGCCCTGGTACTGGTGCTGACGGCCACGCCGGCGCCGTCGTACCTGGGCGGCATCGCGGCCGAGCGCGCCAAACTCATCGAAGAGCGGCTGCCGGAGGCGATCAAGTCGTTCCGCTGGCGGTAGAGCAGCTTCGCCTCTACAAAATTGAGGGCCTCCCCATGCGGGAGGCCCTTGTGCTTGTAGCGCAGACTATTGCGCCAGCGGCACGCGCAGGCCGCCGCCGATGGTGAAGAACACGGTTTCTATTGGCCTATTTATAGAGGTTCCACAATAGCTTTACCCCGAAGCCACTGCCGCTGAGTGGCTTTTTCCTCAAGAAAAAGCCAGCTTGCTCGATGCAGGCGAGGGCACGTGGATTGTGGAACCGCTCTAACGACTCGCTCCGCCTGTGCTCGCAGCTCGACTTACCGCCTGCTGGATTTGCGCGGGGTCTCCCAGATAATAATGACGAATCGATTTCAGGTCATCGTCGAGTTCTTCCACCAGCGGCACGCCGGTAGGAATGTTGAGATCGACAATCTGCTGCTCCGGCACGTCTTCAAGATACTTCACCAGCGCCCGCAAGCTGTTGCCATGGGCCGCGATCAACACCTGCTTCCCCGACCGGATGGTGGGAGCAATCACTTGGTGCCAGCAGGGCAGAAAGCGGTCCACCGTGTCCTTAAGGCATTCGCTGAGGGGAAGTTGTTCTTTTGGAACGTTGCGATAGCGCGGGTCCCTGCCCGGATAACGCGGATCTTCTTCGTCCAGCGCCGGAGGGCGAATGTCGTAACTGCGGCGCCAGAGTTTCACCTGATCTTCCCCGTACCTGGCTGCCGTCTCAGCTTTGTTGAGGCCTTGCAGCGCCCCATAATGCCGTTCGTTCAGCCGCCAGTCGCGCTGCACGGGAATCCACATCAGGTCCATCTCGTCCAGCACCATCCACAGAGTGCGTATCGCGCGCTTCAGCACCGAGGTGAAGGCGAGGTCGAAGCAGTATCCCTGCTCCTTCATCATTACCCCCGCCTGCTTAGCTTCTTCCCTGCCCTTCTCCGATAGATCAACATCCGTCCAACCGGTAAAAAGGTTTTCTTTATTCCAGATGCTCTCACCGTGGCGAAGCAGCACGACTTTGTACATTTCAATACTCTCTTTCCTGGGTGCAGGATTTGTGGAAGAAGAAAAGTGGACGCGTAAAGCCCGGGCGGAATCCGCCTTCGCTCAATCGCGCAGGGCACCCCGCTTTATAGGATGCCCTGCCTGATTCAGACAAGCGGCAGTTAGCCGTTGTAGTTGAAGCTTTCCAGGCCCAGGTAGACCGCGCCGGAGCCCAACTCCTCTTCGATGCGGAGCAACTGGTTGTACTTGGAGATGCGGTCGGTGCGGCTGACGGAGCCGGTCTTGATCTGGCCCACGCCGGTAGCCACGGCCAGATCGGCGATGTAGGTGTCCTCGGATTCGCCGGAGCGGTGCGAGATGACCGAGGTATAGCCGTAGCGGCGGCCCAGGTCGATGGCTTCCAGGGTCTCGGTGACGGTGCCGATCTGGTTGAGCTTGATGAGGATGGAGTTGGCCACGCCCTCGTCGATGCCGCGCTGCAAGCGCTTGAGGTTGGTGACGAAGATGTCGTCGCCGACAATCTGGATGCGGCTGCCCAGCTTCTCGGTGAGGATGCGCCATCCCGCCCAGTCG
>JBEKZR010000116.1:0-9407 GCA_049509715.1 Occallatibacter sp.
TGGTCCGCCCGCCGGATTCGCGCTTCTCGACGGCAAGATGCTGATCGGCGAAGGCTGCGATCTGGGGCAGGTGAGTTACGCACAGAACCTGCTGGCCGCGGCCGAGGGACTTCAGCTTCTGTCCGACGGCTTCGGCGGCGCGTCCGCCGATGCCGGTGTCGATCTCGTCGAAGACCAGAGTGCGGGGGGTGGGCGTCTTCTTTTTGGGTTTGATTGCGCCTTCTTCAACGCTGACCTTGAGGGCCAGCATCACTCGGCTCATCTCGCCGCCGGAGGCGATCTGGTCGAGAGGCTTGAGGGGTTCGCCGGGGTTGGTGGCGATGCGGCACTCCACCTGGTCCCAGCCGCTGGCCGTCCAGCCGGATTCATGTTCGCCAGCAGTGACGGCGACCTCAAAGCGGACCTTCATGGCCAGCGAGTTGATCTGAGTTTCGGCCAGCTTGGCCAGTTTCGCCGCCGCGGCCTTCCGTTCCTCGTGCAGCGCGCCCGCCGCTGCCCGGTAGGCTACAGCCGCCTTGTCGAGGGCCACGCGAAGCGCCTTGAGAATTTCGTCGCGGTCTTCCACCTCGGCCAGCTTGCGGGCTACCTCTTCGCCAAAGGCGATGACCTCGGCGATGGTCTTGCCGTACTTGCGCTTGAGCCGGTCCAACGCCGCCAGGCGGTCTTCGATCTCGGCCAGGCGCTCGGGCGAGGCATTGATCCCCTCGGCGTAGTCGCGCAGGCTCGATCCCACATCGCCGACTGTGGCGCGAACCGACTCCAGTTGCTGCGCGGCCTCGGTGAAGCGGCCATCGTAGCGGGCCAGTTCCTCCACGTTGCGCACCGCCGCCCGCAGCGCGGCCTCAGCCGATGCCCCGCCTTCATAAAGCTGCTCGAAGGCGCTCATGGCCGCGGCGTAAAGCTTCTCCGCGTTGGCCAGGACGCGCTTCTCGGTCTCCAGAGCCTCGTCCTCGCCGGCTTCGAGGCGGGCCGATCCGATCTCCTTGTGCTGGTAGCTCCACAGATCCACCATGCGCAGCCGGTCCTGCTCGCCCTGAAGCAGCTCGTCCAGCTTCCCGGCGGCGTCCTTCCAGCGGGCGTGGGCCTCGGCCACGGCGTCGGTGGAGAGGCCGCCGAAGCGGTCGAGGAGAAGCCGCTGTTGGGCCTGGTCGAAGCTCGACAGGCTCTCGCTCTGCGCATGAACCAGCGCCAGTTCCGGCGCCAGGAGCTTGAGCACGGCCACGGTGGCCGGCTGGTTGTTCACAAACACCCGCCCCTTGCCCGTGGCCAGAATCTCCCGGCGCAGAATGATCTCGTTGCCTTCCGAATCGATGCCGTTTTCTTCCAGGATGTTTTCGGCGCCGGGTGTGGACTCGAAGACGCAGGCCACCACGGCCTTGCCGGCTCCGTGGCGCACCAGCTCAACCGAGGCCTTGCCGCCCATCAGCAGCGCCAGCGCGTCCACCAGGATGGATTTGCCCGCGCCGGTTTCGCCCGTGAGCAGGTTGAGCCCCGGGCCAAAGACGGCGATGGCGTGATCGATGACAGCGTAGTTTTCCGCGCGCAGTTCCACCAGCATAGTGAGCGAACCTCTTGAAACCTGTTCAATGACCAGGACAATGGTAAGTCAGGGCTTCAGCCCTGACAATCCGTGCGCAGCATAGCACGAACGCCGCCTTGGCGGCCTACCCGGTCAAATCCGCATGCGCCTGGAGGGACCACATCTGTAACTTGGAAGCGGCCATCTCGTCTGATACCGTGGAGTGTGAGGTGAACGCCGATTCTTACTGCTGCCTTCCTCTTCCTGTTGCAGGCTGATAGTGGCGCGTCCCCGGCGGCGCCGTTTCCGTCCTGGCATCAGGGTTCCACCGCGGTCTGGGAGATGCTCAACAACATCGGTCCCGTGGCCATGGCCGTTCTGGCGCTGCTGCTCATCGCCAGTCTCTACTCCTGGGCCGTGATTATGGGCAAGATGTCGTTGTTCGGCAAGGCCACCAGAGAGAGCCGCCACTTCATCCACGCCTTCCGCAAGGCCCTTCCTCGCCTGCAGGAGATTTCCGCGCTCGCCGACAACTACAAATTCAGCCCTCTGGCCCAGGTCTACGAAGACATCTACGATACCTACAAGCGGCAGACCGGCGGCTCGGGACCGCCGCGCAACCTGGCTCCCCTGGAGCGCTCGGCGCAGACCTCCGCCAGCGAGGCCGTCTCCGGCCTCGAACGCCGCATGACCTGGCTGGCCACCATCGCCGCCACCAGCCCCTTCGTCGGCCTCTTCGGCACGGTAATCGGCATCATCGACGCCTTCCACGGCCTGGGCACGGCGGGAGCGGCGACGCTGAGGGCCGTCGCCCCCGGCATCTCCGAGGCGCTCATCACCACCGCGGCCGGCCTCTTTGTGGCCGTGCCTGCCGTAGTGGCTTACAACCAGTTCACCGCGCGCATCAGGGTTTTTGCAGCGGCCACCGACGACTTTTGCCGCGAACTGCTGAACTTGCTCGAAGAGATTCCCGCGCGTTCTGCCCCGCCCTCGCGCAACACTGAAGCCGAACTCCCCCGGGAGGCTGAGCGTGGCCTTCACCAGTAACAGCGGCCAAACCCGGACCTCGCTGGCGGAGATCAACATCACGCCTCTGGTGGACGTGGTGCTGGTGCTGCTGGTCATCTTCATGATCACCGCGCCGGTCCTGCAATCGGGGATTGAAGTCTCCGTGCCCAAAACCCGCACCGTCAAGGAGATCACCGAGCAGCGCCTGGTGGTGACCATCGACCGCAGTCAACAGGTCTTTCTCGACGATCAGCCCGTAAACGTCCACGAACTGGCCCAAAAGCTCCGCCAGCGGGGCGCCGATCCGGCTCACCAGGTAATCTATCTCCGCGCCGACGAGCAGGTCCCGTTTGGCGCCTTCGCCACCGTCATGGACGCGGTGAAGCAGTCTGGCATCAGCAACGTCTCTATCGTTACCCAGCCGTTGGAAGCCAAGGCATCCACGGCCGGCGGGAATTAGGGCGCAGGCCCTTCAACCTTTTGTCGATGGGTCCGTCATGAAGAGAGAGTCTCAGGCGAGCGCATGAACAGTCTGCTGGATGGCACTCAACATCTCGGCGCGCAGCTGGAGCGTGAACTGACGCCGGAGCCCATCTTTGCGCCCGCGGCAGGTTCGCTTGCGCTCCACGGCGTCTTGTTCGGCTCGCTCCTGTTCTACGGCATTCTCAGCGGCCTCTTGCATCACAACCTGTGGGGCAATCCAGGAACGGGCGGCGCCATCCAGGTGAGCCTGGTCAATGCCCTGCCCCTACCCGCCGAGCAGCAGAATGACAATGTGCTGACCACCCAAAACCCCAGCAAGGCCCCCGCGGAGCCCACACCCAAGGCCAAACAGGCGGTGGATGAAACCGCCATTCCTATTGCCGGCAAGCAGGAAAAACCCAAAAAGCAGCCCGCTCCCAAAAACAAGCAGCCCCAACCCAAACAGAACAACCTGGCCCAGTTCGGCGAACAGGCCGGCTCCTTCATGCCCCGCTCCGCCATGGCACAGAATACCGCTTCCAATGGACCGGTGAGCATCAGTAACGGCGACTTCGGCACCCGCTTCGGCTGGTACGTTGAAATCATCAAGCGCAAGGTCAGCCAGAACTGGAATCGTTACGAAGTGGACTCACGCACCTCCAAGGGCGCCACGGCGGAAATCTACTTCCGCGTCAGCCGTCAGGGTGTACCGTCCAGTTTCAAGATCAACACAGCCAGCGGCAGCCCTACCCTGGACCAATCTTGCCTGCGGGCCACGCAGCGGGTCGACACATTTGGGCCCTTGCCGCCGGAATCCAACGATCAATGGCTCGACGTCACTTATGATTGTACGTATTGAGTCCTGGCGCATTGGCAGCGCCACGCGCCTTTCCCATACCGCGCGAGGAAGGATCGCTCATCGCATGAAGACCGATTTCCGGATTGTCCCCATTTTTGCTTTTCTCCTGTTTTGTCTTGGCTCGCCCCAACTGCGCGCACAGGACTGGGTCCACACCGGCACCAACCTGGGCAACGATCGCATCCGCATCGCCGCGGCGGACTTCAAACCTGTTGGCGCCGATCCCCAGACCCCGGCCTTGAAGGCGGCCTTCGACGCCACCCTCTATAACGACCTGGCCAACGCCGGCATCTTCGACCTGGTCTCCAAGAGCCTGTCGCCCCAGGCCACGCCCGGCTCGCCCCAGGAGATCAACCTGGCGCAATGGTCCGACGCCCCGGCCAACGCGGCGATGGTGGCCTTCGGCGCGCTTTCTTCCGCCAACGGCCGGCTCGTCGTCTACGGCTGGCTCTTCGACACGCACAACACCGCCAACCCGCAGGTGCTGGGCAAGCAGTACAACGAAGCGGCCAGCCAGGATTCCGCGCGCGCCGTGGCCCACAGGTTCGCCGACGAGATCATTCTTCGCCTCGGCGGCGGCATCAACGGCATCGCCGAAACCAAAATCTACTTCGTCAGCTCCCGCACCGGCGCCAAAGAGATCTGGGCCATGGACTACGACGGGCAGAACCAGCGCGCCATCACCCGCCTGGGCAGCATTTCTCTCTCGCCGCGCATCTCGCCGGATAACACGCGGCTTGCATTCGCGTCCCTGGGCCGCGAGGGATGGTCCATCCGCATGTACTCCCTGGAGCTCGACCGCCCGGTAGCCTTCCCCGCCGGCACCGCAGGGGGCGGCAACTTTAGCCCGGCATGGTCCGCAGACGGGTCCAGGATCGCTTTCTCCTCCTCGCGCACCGGCGATCCCGAAATCTGGATCGCCGACGCGAGCGGCGCCAATCTGCGCCGGCTCACCAACTTTCGTGGTCCCGACCTCGCGCCCACCTGGAATCCGCGCACCGACGCGCAACTGGCCTGGGTCAGCGGGCGCACCGGGGAGCCGCAAATCTACATCATGGATCAGGACGGCGCCAACATTCAGCGCCTGACAGACGGCGGCTATGCCATCTCCCCCTCCTGGGCTCCCAACGGCCAGCTCATCACCTTCAGTTGGAACCGCAAGTACGGGCCTGGCGACCCCGGCGGTCAGGATATCTACGTCATGGACATCGCCAGCAAGCGCTGGCTTCAGATTACCCACGAATCCGGAAGCAACGACTACCCCTCCTGGGCCCCTGACGGACGCCACATCGTCTTTGAGCGCGCCATCGGCGGCCACACTGAAATCTGGTCCATGCTCGCCGACGGCGCCGAGCAGCATCAACTCACCCACACGGGCAACAACTTCATGCCCAACTGGAGCTGGAAATGAACCCGATACGAGCTAAGGATGAGCGCCGGGAAAGTTGAAAAAGCAGCAAGACGGTTCGAGCATGCGCCCGCGCGGTCAGCCGTCCCGGCTCTTATGCACTATCATTTTATCGTTGCTGAAATCTCCGGCCGGTCGCACCGCGCGGAGGGCTTTTATGAATTTGCTTGAAGGAGCAATCCATTGAACCGACTGTTTCGCATTCTGGTCCCTGTTGTTCTGCTTGTCGCCTTGGCTGCGGTTGCAGGTTGCAACAACAAGAAGAAGCCGCTGCCACCGGCGCAGACGGCCCCGCCGGCAGCGGTCGTGCCTGCGCCCACCGCGCAAATTACCGCCAGGCCCGCCGTGGTTTCGGCCGGAGATCAGGTCCAGCTCTCCTGGCGTACCACGGACGCCACCAGCATCTCCATCGATGGCATCGGGGATGTGCCCAGCTCCGGCGTCAAGACCGTGACCCCGTCCGTGTCTACCAGCTATCACCTGGTGGCCCGCGGTGAGGGCGGCTCGGCCGACGCCACAGCGCGCGTCGCCGTCAACGCGCCGCCCGCCGTGCAGGTGCCTGTCAGCGCCATGAGCGCGGATGAAGAGTTCAAGGCCAATGTCCAGGACATCTTCTTCGACTACGACACCTACGATATCCGCAGCGACGCGCAGGCCACTCTCTCCCGCGATGCCTCCTACCTCGTCAGCCACACCGATCTGAAGGTCGTCATCGGCGGCTATTGCGACGAGCGCGGCTCAGACGAGTACAACCTGGCGCTCGGCCAGAATCGCGCTGAAGCCGCCAAGAATGCCCTGGTTACCGCCGGAGTGGCGGCTGGCCGCATCCGCGTTATCAGCTACGGCAAGGAGAAGCCCTTCTGCTCCGAGTCGTCTGAAGAATGCTGGCAGAAGAACCGCCGCGCCGGTTTCACGCCGGACCGGTAAAATACAGTTGTCCTGCTTCACAGGTGAAGAATGCAAATCACACGTACACTTCGCAATCGTCTCTTCGCGGCGGCAGCTTTTGCCTTCATTCTTGCCTCCGCGCCGGTGCCCGCGCGCGCCACCTCGAAGGAAATCATCGAGTTGCAAACGCAGGTGCAGCAACTGCTGGACATGGTGCAACGGCTCCAGTCCACCCTCGACAGCCGCTTCGGCGTGCTGCAGAACCTGGCGCAGCAGACCGCGGATAACGCCACCCAGATGACCGCGACCGTCAACGCCCTGCAGCAGAAGATCAACGCGCAGAGCGATGCTACCAGCGGCAAGCTGGACGCCACCTCCGGCCAGCTCCAGTCGCTCAACGACTCCGTCGACGAGTTGAAGTCCCGCATCGCCAAGCTAGACAAATCCGTCCAGGACTTGCAGACCCAGTTGCAGAACATCCAGAATCCGCCCCCGAGCGCGGCCACCGGAGCCCCGAACGGAGCCCCAGGCGTAGTCCCGTCCAGTGGCGGCGCAACACCCGTAACCAGTCTCACGGCCCCTGCTGCCCCGGCAACCAACCAGAGCCAGGCGCCGCCGCTCCAGGAGACTTTTCAGGCCGGCGTGCGCGACTACAACGCCGCCCGGTACGGCGTGGCCTCAGGTGAGTTCCAGGACGTGCTCCGCTACTATCCGCTCGACGATTTGGCCGGCGCTGCCCAGTTCTACCTGGGCGAGATCGCCTACCGCCAGCAGAAATTCACCGATGCGGTGAAGGCCTACAACGCTGTGCTGGAAGGCTTCCCCGGCAGCTCCAGAGCCCCGGCTGCTCAACTGCGCAAAGGATTGGCCCTGCTGCAACTGGACAAGAAGACCGCGGGCATTCACGAGCTGGAAGTGCTCATCCAGCGCCATCCGCAGACCCCCGAAGCGGCGCAGGCGCGTACCAAGCTGAACGCCATAGGCGTCAAAATTGTGCCGGCGGCGCACTGAAGCGGCATCTAGCCGCCAGCAGAAAAGCCCCGCATCCCGCGGGGCTTTTCCGTTACTGCCGTTCTTTTCTCACCCTTACTGCAAGCTGGCCATCAGCCCGTCCAACGCGGACTTCGGCGGCCGTGTCAGCGCTTCCGGCAGCGTCGCCAGTGGCTCCTCCACCACGTTCAGCAGGTCGATGAACGTCGGTTTTTCGGTGTCGATATAGAAAATGCCGGTGAGGATTTCGTCGTTATCGTGCGCCTCCATCAGTGTGCGCACCGCGTTGGCCTTGTCGGTGGGGTCGTAGTCTTCCAGCAGCTTGCGCAGGCGCAGGTTGGAGCCGTCGTGCATCTCCACTTCATACACCTGGCCGGAGTCGTAATCGACTTCGATGTCGTCGAAGCTGGCCACAAAATCGACCTCGTTGATGGGCTCGTCGTTGTCCTGCATGAACTTGTAGCTCTTCGTCGATCCCTCGTGGTCGTTGAACGTCACGCAGGGGCTGATCACGTCCAGCATGACCGTGCCCTTGTGGGCGATGGCCGCCTTCAGCATGGAGAGCAACTGCTTTTTGTCGCCGGAGAAGGACCGGCCCACAAAGGTTGCGCCCAACTGGATGGCCAGCGCGCAGGTGTCGATGGCCGGCAGATCGTTGACCACACCGGTCTTGAGCCGGGAGCCGAGGTCGGCGGTGGCCGAGAACTGGCCCTTGGTCAATCCGTAAACGCCGTTATTCTCAATGATGTAAATCATGGGCAGGTTGCGGCGCAGCAGGTGGACGAACTGGCCCATACCGATGGAAGCCGTATCGCCGTCGCCGGAGACGCCGATGGTGGTCATGGTGTGGTTGGCCAGGATGGCGCCGGTGGAGATGGCCGGCATCCGCCCATGCACCCCGTTAAAGCTGTGCGAGCGGCTCATGAAGTAGGCCGGGCTCTTGGACGAGCAGCCGATGCCGCTCATCTTCATCACCCGCTCCGGCTCCACGCCCATCTCCCACATGGCGTCGATGATGCGCTCGGAGATGGAGTTGTGCCCGCAGCCGGCGCACAACGTCGTCTTGCCGCCGCGGTACTCAAGAACCGGGAGGCCGATATGATTCACCTTCGGTGTCGGCGTTGCAATGGCCATCAGAGGCCCTCCTGGGCCGCGAACTCCTCCGTGATGGTGTGGGCGTCCAGCGGCAATCCGTTGTAGTGCAGAATGCTGCGCAGCTTGTCCGCCTGGCCGGCTGGCAGATCGAGCTTGAGCAGGCTGGCCAGTTGCGCGTCGCGGTTCTGTTCCACCACGTAAACGCGCTCGTGCGAGACTACAAAGTCGTGAATCTCGCGCGCAAACGGATAGGCCCGGATGCGCAGGTAGTCCACGCTCTTCGCAAGCTCCTTCTCGATCTGATCCAGGCTCTCGCGCAGCGCAAAGTCGGTGCTGCCGTAAGCCAGAAAGCCGATCTTCGAGGTGCCATCCTTGACCGTCACCGGCCCCGGAACCAGCTTGCGCGCATTCTCAAACTTCCGCGCCAGCCGCTCCATCACCGCAACATACTCATCCGGCTTTTCGGTATATTCGGCCGCGTCGTTGTGTCCCGAGCCGCGTGTGAAATAAGCGGCCTTGGGGTGCTGTGTCCCAGGCAGCGTGCGCCAGCCGATGCCGTCGCCGTCCACGTCGCGGTAGCGCGCGAATTTCCCCAGCCGGTCAAGATCTCCGGCAGTCAGCACCTTGCCGCGGTCCAGCGGCGCTGCGGGATACTCAAACGGTTCCGACATCCAGTTGTTCATGCCCAGATCGAGATCGCTGAGCACAAACACCGGCGTTTGCAGCCGCTCGGCCAGGTCGAAGGCCGCGTACGCCAGCTCGAAGCACTCCTTCACCGAGCCCGGCAGCAACACCACATGCTTGGTGTCGCCGTGCGAAAGAAACGCCACGCTCAGCAGATCGGCCTGCGCAGTCCGCGTCGGCATGCCCGTCGACGGCCCGGTCCGCTGCACGTCGAAAATCACACCCGGAATCTCCGCGTAGTAGCCCAACCCCGCAAACTCGGCCATCAGCGAGATGCCCGGGCCTGAGGTTGATGTCATGGACCGAGCCCCCGCCCAGCCCGCGCCCAGCACCATGCCGATCGCCGCCAGCTCGACCTCAGCCTGCACCACGGCAAAGGTCGCCTTGCCCTCCGGCGTCACGCGAAACTTCTTCATCAGGTCGGTGGCAGCCTCGATCAGCGACGTGGATGGCATAATGGGATACCAGGCAACCACCGTGACCCCCGCAAACAC
>JBEKZR010000117.1:0-9395 GCA_049509715.1 Occallatibacter sp.
CAAAGGCGCCGTAGTCGGTGACGGAAAGAATCCGTCCGTGCACGCGCGCGCCCACCGGGTAGCGCTCCGATGCGTCCAGCCACGGGTCCGGCGTCAACTGCTTGAAGCCCAGCGAAACCCGCTGCTTGTCCTTGTCGAACTTGAGCACCTTCACCTGGATCTCGTCGCCCACGTTGACCAGATCGCGGGGGTGGGTCAGCCGGCCCCAACTCATGTCGGTGATGTGCAGCAGGCCGTCAATCCCGCCCAGGTCAACAAACGCGCCGTAGTCGGTCAGGTTCTTCACCGTGCCGGTCAACACCGCGCCTTCGCCCAAATGCTCCAGCGTGGCGGAGCGCTTGGCGTTCTGCTCCTCTTCCAGAATTTCCTTGCGGCTGACCACCACGTTGCCGCGCTTTTTGTTCAGCTTGATGACCCGGACTTCAATCTGCTGGCCGAGATAGCCGTCCAGGTTGCGGACGGGGCGAATCTCAAGCTGCGAGCCGGGCAAAAACGCCTTGATCCCGATGTCCACGGTCAATCCGCCCTTGACGCGGCTGACCACCGTGCCCATCATCGGGCGCTTGTCGCTGGCGGCCTTCTCGATCGTGTCCCACACGCGCAGCCGCTGCGCCCGTTCGTAGTTCACCAGGTAGCCGCCTTCCGGCTCCTCGCGCTCGATCACCACGTCGATCACGTCGCCGGGCTGGAACTTGACCGCCCCGGTGTGGTCCAGAACCTGCTCCAGGGGCACCAGCCCCTCGGACTTCAGGCCCACATCCACCACCAGATGCTTCTCCGTCTGCTTGATCACCGTGCCGGCGACCAGCTTGTCGCCAAAGGCTTCAACGGCGGCCGCCTCGGCGGCCTGCTCCCGTTCAAACGCCGCCAAAGCGGCGGAAAAGTCGTCCATGGACTCAAGTCCATGCTCGGGCGGCGAAGCAGCCTTCACGCGCGACGGCGGGGCGGCAACCGGTTCGGCTGCAACGGAGCCTTGCGCAGGCTCAACGGAGGCTTCCGGTTGAGGCGCGGCCTCTGCCTGCCCGGCTTCGGCTCGCGGAGCCGCTTCGACTACAGGAGTTGCTTCGACTGGAGGAACCACTGCGGCTTCGACCACGGGAGCTGGTTGGGCTGGAGGAGCTGCTTCAGCAGCGGGAGCCGCTTTGGCTGGAGGAGTTGCTTCGGCCGCGGGAGTTGCTTTGGCTGGAGGAGCTGCCGCGGCTTTGGCGCGCGTAGTTTTGGCTTTGGCACGCGGAGCCGCTGCGGCTTTGGCTTTAATCACGGGTTCGGCTGGGACTTGAGGCACGGGTTGCGCGGGAACTTCCGTTGCAACTTCCACAGCGGGCGCGGCCTGGGCTACAGGGGTTACAGGCTTGGATGGGGCATCGGCGTCCAGCGCGTTAAAATCGACAACTTCGGCGGTCTCGGTGTTGGACGTGGATTCGGACGACGGCTGCTCAAGCTCCGTCGCAGGGTCTAGAGTGGGCATTTCCAATTCGGTGTTCAGGGTTGTGCTCTCGGGTTCTGGATTGAGGACTTTTGCCATTGCTACAGCTCCGGAATTCCTTGCTCCCGCGACGGATAAAGCCTGCCGCTGGGGATGCCTCCCGCGCCGTCCACCGTGGCGGACCGCCGGCGGAGAGGCCTTCAGACCGTGTTCCCGCCGCGAGTCTTGTGACGTGTCGTAGCGTTTTCACGAAGGACAGTCCCCCAGCCGGTTGCGCTGGAGTGGTAAGCGACTGATCTCCTTGGGAAACACCCGGCAGGCAACGGCTTGCTGGAGGGCGGCCGCAACTCACTGCTGGAATCCGCGCAGTAAGCTACGCTCACGAGTGTAGCAACCTCTGCTTTTCCGCGTCAATCCAACAGCTTGGCCACACCGCGCCAGAACCGAGCGCCCGCAGCCTCTATACTGTTCGTACGGCGCGACTCTCATGGACCATCTCTGGACCCCCTGGCGCTATGCCTACATCACCGCAACGGAAGGCGCCGCACGCTCCGGCGTCCCGGCCAGCCTTTCAGCCTGGCCCGGAGACCTGGGCTGCGTCTTCTGCAACCTCATCGCTGCCATCGACTTCGCCATCGCCAACGGGATGAGCGCGGACGAGGCCGAGGCCGCCGGCGGCCTGGTTCTGCGCGGAAAGCACTGCTTTGTCTGCCTCAACGCCTTCCCCTACACCTCCGGCCACGTGATGGCGATGCCTTATGCGCATCTGGACCGGCTGGCCGACCTGCCCGCCGAAGCCGCCCATGAACTCATCGATCTGGCCCAGCGCACCGAACGAGCCCTTCAGAACGTCTACCACCCCCACGGCCTCAACTTGGGCATCAACCTCGGCCAAGCCGCGGGCGCCGGCGTCGCCGGACACCTGCACCTGCACGCCCTGCCCCGCTGGGTGGGCGACACCAACTTCATGACCACTGTCTCGGAGACGCGCATCCTGCCGGAGGATTTGGAGACGACGTGGAAGCGGCTGCGGGAGGCGTTTGGGGAGTTGGGCTGAGAAGCTCTCACATCGCTAGTTTTTCTCGGTTGCGCTAGGATTGACACATACAGATTCTCGACCTTGCATGTCAAAGGGGCGAATCATGTCCATCTGGCTTCCGATTATCCTCCAATCCTTCACATTGATCGGCATCTTTGCGATTCTGATCGCACTCCTGCGCAAGAACTTGCACAGAGGCGAAGCTCCGCTTGCAGAGCAAATTCTAGATAAGGCTTCGCGAACAGAGTCCTCCGTTACCCAGCTTGCCGCCAAACAGGAGGCATTCGCGTCCAATTCTGACCGTGCGCTTTCTACGCTACGCACAGATCTATTGAACACCCTATCCTCCCAATCCTCCGATCTTCGACAAGAGGTGGTCAAGACTATCGCCAGTCTTGGCGAGCAGACGCGCCAAACACTGGAAGCCTTGCGGAAGTCGACAACAGATCGACAAGATCAGCTAGCCCAGGATTTAAACAAGGGACAGGCTACCCTTTTGGAAACAATCAACTCCCGTTTGAATGAATTTCAGTCTGGAACGTCCGAAATGTTCAACGGTTTTCAAAAAACGCAATTGGAATTGGGGAATTCGCTGCGCACAACAGTAGAGCAGCGCCTCGACAAGCTCAATGAATCTAACGCCAAGAAGCTCGATGAAATGCGCGAGACTGTCGATGAAAAACTGCATAAAACCTTGGAAAGCCGCTTGACCCAAAGTTTCGGCCTCGTCACAGACCAACTCGGCAAGGTGCAAACGGGACTTGGCGAGATGAAGGAACTGGCAGTAAATGTCGGCGACTTAAAGCGGGTTCTAAACAATGTGAGTACGCGAGGTACCTTGGGTAATACCCTGCTCGGAACGCAGTTGGAACAGGTTCTGGCACCCAGTCAGTTCGCGAGTGAGGTGAGAATCCGTCCGAATACAGATGAACGGGTTGATTACGTAATTCGCCTGCCGTACGGAGATGACGAACCGGTACTCCTGCCGATTGATTCGAAATTTCCCAAAGAGGACTGGGAACGGCTGGAAGATGCCGCAAGAATCGGAGATGCACAGGGGGTTGAGACCGCCCGGAAGGGATTGGAGACCCGTATCAAGGCGGAAGCTAAGAAAATTGCGGATAGATATATATTTCCTCCGATTACGACGAATTTTGCATTTATGTATCTGCCCTCCGAAGGACTGTTCTCGGAGGCATTACGAATCCCTGGACTCGTGGACGAACTGCAACTTAAATACCGCGTGAGCATGGCGGGACCTACAAACTTTATGGCCATCCTGAACAGCCTTCAGATGGGCTTCAGAACCCTGGCGATCCAAAAGAAGAGTTCAGAAGTCTGGCAATTGCTGTCGGCCACGAAAGTCGAGTTTCAGAACTTTGGCGCTCTAATGTCCACGGTCGAAAAGCAGGTTGGGACCGTCCAGAACACGATCAAGAAGGTCAACTCAAAGACGAGGACCATTAACAGGCGACTGAAGGACGTTGAGGTGCTGGAAATGGGGGCAACTTCGGCCGGTCTGTTGGAAGGTACCGTTCCAGAAGGGGGCGTTGCACAGGAGACCACACTGTTGGGGGAGATTTCCGAGCTTGCAGCCTCGGAAGAGGCTGAATTCGCGGAGGATGAGGACGAGAATGCCTAATTTTTTGCCCGAGCCTTTACACACCCCGGCCCGCCCGGTAGACTTGGAATTTCGGGGTCATGCGCTTTTTTTTTCGCGTAACGGTTGTCTTCCCCTGCCATGAGCCGTTATCGTAGGCTGGCGGAGCCTGAACAGGGCAGCCCCGGAGAGATTCTCAAGTTCTGAACAAATACGAGGAGAAATACGCATGGCCGTTGAAGAGAAAGTCAAACAGATCATCGTCGAGCAGCTGCAGGTGGACGAAGCCGAAGTGACCCCCGGCGCCAGCTTCCAGGAGGATCTGGGCGCGGATTCGCTGGACGTGGTCGAACTGGTGATGCAGTTTGAGGAGGCCTTCGACCTGGAGATTCCCGACGAAGACGCCGAGAAGATCAAGACCGTCAAGGACGCGATTGACTACATTGAAAAGAACGCGAAAGCAGGCAAGTAGCCTTTGAGCCGCAGAGTCGTCATCACCGGCCTGGGGCTGGTATGCGGTGTGGGCAACACCGCTCCCGAAGTGTGGCGGCAGCTTTTGGCCGGCGCCAGTGGCATGGGTCCCATTCAGGGCTTCGATACCACTGGCTTCCCGGTCACCTTCGCCGCCGAGGTCAAGAACTTTGACCCGCTCGACTTCGTGGACAAAAAAGAGGCCCGCAAGATGGGCCGCTTCATCCATTTTGCCTTCGCCGCCACGCAGGAAGCCATGGCTCAGTCCGGCCTGGAGATTACCCCGGAGATCGCCGACCGGGTGGGCGTCTTCATCGGCTCCGGCATCGGCGGCTTTGAAATCATCGAACGCGAGCACTCCAACCTGCTGCAGGGCGGCCCGCGCAAGCTCTCGCCCTTCTTCATTCCCTCGGTCATCGTCAACATGGCGGCCGGCCAGATCAGCATCCGCTACGGAGCCAAAGGCCCCATCTCGGCCACGGCCACGGCCTGCGCCACCTCTGCCAACGCCATCGGCGACTCGGTGCGCATGATCCTGCACGGCGACGCCGACGCAATGATCGCAGGCGGCACGGAGGCCTCGGTTACAGCCCTGGCGGTGGGCGGATTTGCCGCCATGCGCGCGCTCTCCACCCGCAACGACGAACCCACCCGCGCCAGCCGCCCCTTTGACAAGGACCGCGACGGCTTTGTGATCGGCGAAGGCTCCGGCATTCTTATTCTCGAAGAACTGGAGTTCGCCAAGGCGCGCGGCGCAAGGATTCTGGCCGAAGTGATCGGCTACGGCATGAGCGCGGACGCCCACCACATCACGGGCATAGCCCCCGAGGGCCAGGGCGCCCAGCGCAGCATGAGGGCGGCCCTCAAAGACGCCGGCATCGCCCCGGAAGAGGTGGGCTATGTGAACGCCCACGCCACGGCCACGCCTGCGGGCGACGGCAACGAATCGCGGGCGATTGAAGTGGTCTTTGGCGAGCACGCCCTCAGCCACAAGCTCAAAATCAGCGGCACCAAGTCCATGACCGGCCACCTGCTGGGCGGCGCGGGCGGGCTTGAAGCCGGCATCACCGTGCTGGCGCTGCTGAACCAGCAACTTCCGCCCACCACCAATCTTGACAACGTCGACCCCGAGTGCCGCCTGGACTACGTGCCCAACAAGGCCATAGCCCACAGCTTCGACGTAGCCCTTTCCAACTCCTTCGGCTTCGGCGGCATCAACGCCACGCTCATCATGCGCCGCTGGACGGAGTAACGCAGCTTCTGGCTGCTGGCTTTTCAAAAATGCACGAACAAAGGGCGCTCACCCTCGGGATGAGCGCCCTTTTCCATTCGAGGTTGGAAGACGATCTCAACTGAAAGCCGCCGCCCAGCCCACGCCGATCAATACAATCAGCGCCCACCATCCGAAAACCGCGATATAGCCGGAGGTGCGCTTCACTCCCGCCACAGTCGCAAGTCCTATTCCCATCAGCGCCAAATACCAGATGGAAGTCACGTCCAGCGCGCTGGCCAGCCTGTAAAGGGCCGCATTGGTCTCCAGCGGATTCAGAAAGGCTCCCACGCTGGTGGGCGCAAAGTTATTCAAATTGAAGGACTCTGGCGCCGTCCCGGCGAAGATCACAACCGCCCCCAGCAGGGTTTTGACAATCGACGGCAGGCTGGCAAACATCCATACGGCAAAAACGCTTCCGAATGTGGCCTTGCCGCCAAACACGAAATTGATGGTGCCCAAAAGAACCCCCGACACGACGGCCGCAAAGATCAACACCAGGATCGGGCTGGCGGCAAAGCTACCCTCCATGCCGTACTGGGTCCACTTCATTGTCATCTCTCGTTGTTCCGCCGATGCCTGCGCCAAGCGCTCCTCCGACTTTGGATTGAGGTGTATTGCGTTCTCCGCCACTTGCGCCCAGCCAATCTTGAACGTGATGGCGGCAAACAGCACGTAGCTGGCCACGATCAGGATCAAGAACGGCAGCCACCAGCTCCTGTTGCCGCGCTTGATGTCTTCAAAGGTCTTCGACGGCGCGGCGAATGTGTTCGCAACGCGCTGCCACTGAGACAGACCGGAGCCCTCGGGGGCTGACCCGGCCGCCGGTTGAACTTCTAACTCGCTCATGATTCCGCCTTTCGCTAAGCCTCTTTCCGGCTTTTTCGCGATTGTACCCTTGATGGGCGCAAAAGGCACAATGAATTTCCATTTACGCGCCAGGAGCCGGCAGACGCGCGGCCTCTACAGCCCCCGCGAAGCAATCCCGGCGGAGGCATCGGGCGTTTGCGGCTCCGTCCCGGGCCGCGCTCGGGTGCGCTGTCCCGCCTTGCCTTGTCCGGTCTTCTGCTGCCCTGCCCTGCGCGCCGGCATGGGCGGCACGTAGCTTTTGTAGACGGTAATGTGGAAGCAGGACTGCTGGAACTCCTCCTCCACGTCGATCTTCCCGGCCTGTTCCAGCGCCAGCAGCCGGCTCCGCATCCAGCCCAGCTCCAGCCGGCTCAGCCCCTGCTTGGCAATGTCGATGGTCGCTCCCGTCACATGCGGACTGACGATGTCGCCCTCGGCCGCCGCCGCATTCCCGTTGGTTTCCATCAGCCGCTTTTGGTATTCGACCGTCCGCACCGCCGAGCTGACCTCGAGCGGCCGGTGGAACTGGGCCGCATGGGCGCGCGCCAAGTCGGAGAGAAACAGCGCCGTCCACGACCGGCAATAGCGGTAGTTCCCGGGCAGGTTCCCGTTCACGGCCAGCGCCGCGGAGGCCGGCACCGGCACCAGCATGTTGCGGGCAATGCGATCCGCCAGATCGTCCTCATCCTCGATCCGCTCCAGGCCGTCAGCCTCCGACTTCTGGTTTTGCCGCGCCAGCGATTCGTAGCTCCCGCGCAGCGGCGGCGGCATCGCCGTTCGCCTCATCGCATGGGCTGCCATGCGTTGCGTCTTATTGTGGGGGGTCGTCGCGGCCGGGGCGTTCTTGTACGTCTGCGCAGGGGGAACCGGCGCACCATTGGCTGAGGTCACAGAAAGTGCAGCCAGCACAAGAACAATCAACACAGTCCGCCACATGAAGGAGCGTGCGGAGAATCCAGAGCATCTTCAGTTTAGGCGCATCCGCCTCCGTTTCACAGTACCTCGCCGGATGCGCCTTCGTCCGATAACTGGAGCCTGTGAGCCGGCTAATCAGCGCCCGATCTCCCACACAAGCGTAACCATCTACAATGGTTTGCATCCGCATCATCAAGGAGTCCCAACGCCGTGAAGGTTGCAGGAAGATGGGTATGGGTGGCAGTCATCGCTTTGCTCACCGTGCAGGCAACGCAGATGGCTCTCGTCGTCCATCGCGAGTCGCTCACCTTCGACGAAGACGATCACATCTTCGCCGGCTACATGATGGGTCACACAGGCGATTATGGCCTGAATCCCGAACACCCGCCCCTGGTCAAGCTGCTGGCCGCGCTTCCCCTTTTCGGCCGCGCCCTCTGGGTTCCGCCGCTGCACCGGCGCGACTTCAAAGCCGAAGCCTACCTGGACGGCCGCAATTTTCTGGCCCGCAACGACGGCGCAAGCCAACGCCTGGTCTTCCGGATGAGGCTGGCAGCCGGCAGCCTGGCCCTGGCGCTCACGCTCCTGGTCTTCATTGCCGCCCGCGAGTGGTTTGGCACGCCCGCCGCGATGATCGCTCTGGTTCTGGCCGTCTTCGACCCCAACATCATTGCCCACTCGGCGCTGGTCACCACCGACATGGGCGTAACGCTCTTCTTTCTCGCCGGCATTTACGGTTTCTATCGTTATGTGAAGCAGCCGACGCTCTTGCGACTGCTGCTGGCCGGTGTGGCAGCCGGCCTCCTGCTGGCCACCAAGCACTCCGGCATTCTGCTGGCGCCCATGCTGCTGCTGCTCATCGGCTGGGAGATTCTGACCGCGCCCAAAGGAACGCGCGGAAGGAGGTCGCTGCGGCTGAGCGGCGCCTTCGTGGCCATCGTTGTTGTAGGTGTGCTCGTGCTATGGGCCTTCTACGGATTCCGCTACGCCGCGCGGCCCGCTGGCCTGACGCTCAGCACTTCTCTCGCGGACTACGTCGCGCCGCTGAGCCATTTCGATGCCATGGCCGTGCTCGCCATTGCCCATCTGCACCTGCTGCCCGAGTCCTACCTGATGGGACTCGTCGATGTGAAGCGCATGGCCGAGTTCTACCCCACCTTCATCTTCGGCAAGGTCTACGCACACGGGCAGTGGTGGTACTTCCCCGCCGTCATCCTCATCAAAACCACCCTGGGCATGCTGGCTCTCATGGCGCTGGCTGCCTTCGCCATCCTCACCGGCCGCCTGCGCAAGGGCCGCGAGCTGGCTTACCTGCTGATTCCGGCGTGCTTCTATCTGCTGGTCGCTATCCTGGCGGGAATGAACATCGGCGCGCGGCACCTTTTGCCGGCCGATGCCTTCACCATCATTCTGTCAGCGGGCGGCATCGCGGCCCTGGCCGCCGGGAGCAGGCGCTGGGCGTGGGTTGGGGCCGCTCTCGTTCTCGCTCACATCGCGTCGTCGCTGGCGGCCTTCCCCAACTACATTCCTTACGCTAACGAAGCCTGGGGTGGTCCCGCCAACGTCCACAACCTGCTCAGTGACGCCAACGTGGACTGGGCCCAGCAGCTTTTCCAGGTCAAGGAGTGGCAGGACCGTCACCCCGGCGAAGAATGCTGGTTTGCCTATTTCGCCCGCCCCGAGGTCGACCCCGCCGTCTACGGAATCCACTGCCAGGCCCTGCCCAACATCGATACCTTATGGCTGGGCGGGTCAGACATCGTTCCGCCTGAGATCCACGGGAGTGTGCTCATCAGCGCCGGCGACCTGAGCGGCTGCGAATGGCCCA
>JBEKZR010000118.1:0-9361 GCA_049509715.1 Occallatibacter sp.
GTGCATGAGCCAGAGCATGCGGACGGAAATCAACAGGCACGCGAGCATAACCAGGGACCACAAAAGCGCTCCAACCCGTATGCCGATGAACCCGAGGGGAAGTGCAAGGGGCAGGCTCCATGGCGGGTTCCTCATGAACATGACACCGTTCTGGACATCAAGCCCTGCGGTGTTCTCGATCTGCCTCATCGCGTCCCTATCATAGGGATTGGCGTGATGAGCAAGCTGCTGGCCGGTGGCCCAAAAGACGACGAAATCGCGTCCGCCTGCAATGTTGCCTGCCAGCGGCACAACGCAGAGGAACAGAGAGGCTATCGCGAGCGTCAGCCCACTCACGACTGCTATCGAAAGTTCTGCGATGTTGGGGATTGCCTTCGTTGCGGGAGTATCCGTCCTGCTTGCCATAAACGACATTCTATCCTGCCACGGAACCGTGTTCCCTCGCGGGTTCAACTACTTCCGGGGGCGAATGTGGTCATGGAGGCTGGCCTTGTCTTCAGGACGATTTGACTCTGCCACTCTGCAATCAGGAGGATCGCCGGTGGACTCCAACCCATCGTTCGAGTGACCACAGGGACGAAAAACCTGCTTTAAATCAGCTGCTTTTCCATGCCTCCCGTACTACCTGCGTCGTTCCGCTCCCGATCCATTACAAGCCCACTACTTTCTGAACAGTCCACTTTCGGGTCCCTGGTAATACACTTTCAGGTCATGTATACGAGGCCGGTCTGTCCGGCCCGCCCTGTATACAGGCGTTTACACCCCGGCAAGCCGGCCCATGGGTTTTATATCCGTAAGTTATTGATTTATAAACATGAACGCCCGGTTTCAAGAATGGCCCACCAGTTGCTCTAAAGAGGGTGACCTGGCCTGGGGGGCTGGGAAATCGCTTTTCGGAGAGGATAAAAATGAACAACATGCTTCTGAAACTCTATGTGATGTTCCAGAACCTGAAGGACCGCGAGGAAGGCCAGGATCTGGTCGAGTATGCGTTGGTCGTTGCTCTGATCGCCTTCGGTGCAGTCGTCGGCATGACCAATCTAGCCAAGGGCCTCAACACTGCGTTCAGCATCATCAGCAGCACGCTGGCCGCCGACCTCTAATCCCTGCCAAACCACCGTCAGGAGAGCCAAGCCCAGCACTTGAGCACTTTTGCGCCTTCGCGGGAGAGATACGCAAATCACACCAGGTGACATGACGTACTCTCTCCCCAGCAAAGGTCGGATTCCACCTAAACCTGTCTAACGAGGCAACGTATGCGCCCCGGATGCTTGAAGCTCGTCTACCGACTGAAGTGCTTGATGACACAGGAGGTCGGCCAGGATTTGGTCGAATATGCCTTGGTCATTGCCTTGGTCGCGTTCGGTGCAACTGCCGGCATGAACAGGCTGGCCAAGGGCGTCAACACTGCGTTCAGCATCATCAGCAGCACGCTGGCAGCCGACCTCTAACCCCTGCCAAACCACCGTTGGATCGCTGCAATTTATCATTTTCGATCGTTCGTGGGAGAGATACGCCGGCAAGTCAATTGCCGATGCGTCCTCTCCCTTGTCTTTTAACCCGTGTTCAGGATTACAACCATCCTCCTTTCGGTCGCAAGTCCGGCCCTGAACCAGGCTGAAACGTTGCGTCGAATGCACGATCAATTCCGCGGTGCCCTAGGCAACGTTACAGCATAGAATAGAACCGATATGCTCCTATTCACTGCTCCGGAAAGCGGTCCTTCGTGCTGGTGATAGAAGCCGGCCTTACTGCGATTGCCATCGCAGTGTCATTTGCCTGGCCCAGGCTAGGCTCCGCCTGGTTTTCCCGCATCGAACTGGCTTTCGGACGGCTGGCGCGGAGAAAGGGATTAGCGGTCGCTGTCGTTGGCCTCTTTGCGCTCCTCTTGCGTCTTGCCATTCTTCCCCTTTTTCCCATTCCCCATCCATTCTGTACGGATGATTTCAGCTTCCTGCTTGCGGCGGACACCTTCGCGCATGGGCGTTTGACCAATCCGACGCCTGTGATGTGGACCCATTTCGAAAGCATCCACATCACCATGCAGCCGACCTACATGTCCATGTACTTTCCCGCGCCGGGGCTGATTATGGCGGCGGGCAAGGTGCTGTTTGGACACCCCTGGTACGGCATCCTGGTAACCTGTGCGTTGATGTGCGCCGCCATCTGCTGGATGTTGCAGGCATGGTTACCGCCCACATGGGCATTGCTCGGGGGAGTGCTGGCGATCCTGCGCCTGGGTCTTTTCAGCTACTGGATCAATACCTACACCGGCGGCGGTGCGATCTCGGCTATTAGTGGAGCGCTGGTGCTGGGCGCGCTGCCCCGATTGATGAAAACAGCGCGGTTTCGTTACGCCATGCTGATGGCGGTGGGCATCGTTCTGCTCGCCGCCTCTCGCCCTTACGAGGGCCTGCTTCTTTGCCTGCCCGTATCGGTCGTGCTGGGCCGATGGATTTTCTTCGGAAAGAATCGGCCGAGTGCAGCCGTGCTGATTCGCCGCGCCGCCTTCCCGCTGGCGGTTATCGTTGCCGCTGGCGCGTGGATGGGCTACTACGATTACCGCGCCTTCGGCAGCCCCCTGATCCTGCCCTACACCATTGCGCGCAACACCTACGCCGTCGCGCCCTATTACGTCTGGCAGTCACCGCGTCCTGTGCCAAACTACCGGCACGAAGAAATGCGGCGCTTCTATACCGAGAGAGAGCCAAAGGGCTTGTCCGAACCGGGTACCTTGCCTGGATTTCTCTCTCAGAATCTACCTAAACTTGCGGAGGGGTTGGTGTTCTTTGCCGGCTTCGCATTGCTGCCTCCTCTGATTATGCTGCCGCGCGTGCTCCTGGATCGCCGCATCCGCTTCCTGGTATTGTGTGTGCCTATATGGATAGCAGGCATAGTGATTTGCATAACTTTCGTCCCTCACTATCTGGCTCCATATACGGCGGCAGCCTATGCTATCGGTTTACAATCCATGCGCCATCTTCGGTTTTGGAAACCGGAAGGCAGGCCTGCAGGCAAGGCGTTTGTGCGTCTGACAGTGACACTCTGTATTTTGATGGCGGGATTGCGATTGTCTGCGGAGCCTCTTCATCTCACTCCTCGCCCATTTCCATTGGGTGGATGGCTTTGCTGGTGGTGGGGCCCAGGTAATTTCGGCGCGGAGCGAGCCCGGATTGAGGCCGATCTGGAACAGCTCCCCGGCAAACAGCTCATCATCGTGAGATATTCTCCCCAACACGAACCGTGGAATGAGTGGGTCTACAATGCCGCGGACATCGACGGCTCAAAAGTCATCTGGGCGCGTGAGATGGATGCCGCAAACAATGTGGAACTCATGCGTTATTACAAGGACAGGCACGTCTGGCTGGTCCAGCCAGATTCGCAATCGGAGGAGGTGTCCCCATACCCCATGCCCGAGAACGGACCAGCACCTTCCAATAAGGTCGCGAAATGAATGGTACAGCTACTTCTGAGACAATCCATGCTCCAACACAGCGAGTGTCTGCTTCGTGGCGAGGTTATATTATCTTTACGCTCTGCGCGGGCTTGTACCTATTGCCATTCATGCGGGTCGTATTCGTTACAAGGGACGAAGGGACGTTCTTAACCGGTGCGGTGCGGATTGTTCACGGCCAGGTCTTTGCGCGCGACTTCTTTGAGGTTATGGGGCCAGGCACGTTCTACTGGCTAGCGACTTTCTTTCAACTCTTCGGTGTCACATTCCTGGCGGCGCGAATATGCTTATTTGTTTCATCGCTAGGCACGGGTCTATCGATATTTTTTCTATCTCGTGTGGTATGCCCACAATACCGGGCACTTCCGTGTCTCATTCTGGCGGGAACCTCCTTTGGCGCCCTCTGGCCGGGCATAAGCCATCATGTGGACAGCAATTTCTTCGCGTTGCTGACAGTCGTCAGCATGGTTATATGGAACACCAAGCCCCGGAACAGCCTATTGATTGCGGCCGGGGTCTTAGCTGGAGTAACTACGTGCATCTTCCAGCCCAAGGGCGTGTTGATGTTCTGCGCATTGGTGGCGTGGCTCTGTATCCAGCGCCGCCGAACTTCAGCGTCCCAGATCGTGCTGGCCCTGCTGACAGGAGGCTATTTTGCCATCATCGGCCTTGTGCTTGCGTATTTCTGGAGCCAGGGGGCATTAGGCAGTCTTTATTACGCGAACTTTGCCTTTCCGCACCAGCACTACGGCGCAGTGAATGCCGTAAGCTATGCGTACGGCATCGTCCAGTATTACTGGACGACTTGGGTGACGGCGTTCGGTGGTGCGATATGGTCCGTTGCGATAGCTGCAATCCTGATAACGCCTCTTCTCTTTGTCGCGTCTCTTCCGCTGCTTATGTTGCTCGTTGGCATCCGATACAAGTGGAACTCTGTTACAGCGGAGATTGCGCTTTATTGGCTCTGTGGATGGGCAGTATGGTTGTCGGAATTTCACCGCTGTGACATCTGGCACCTGGTATTCGGATCGCCACTGCTGATAGTTCTATTTATTCATGCCTTGACCGAAAGCAGGAGGAAACTTGCCAATGTAGCCGTGCAAATCCTTGCGATCAGCACCGTGTGTTTGGCTGGTTTAAATTGCTGTGTTGTGCTTGCCGCCGGGACCCACTCTTCGGCAACGCGCATGGGCAATGTTGTCGCGGTTGGCGCTGGTTCAGACCAAGTACTCCGGTTCTTAAACGAGAATACATCGCCCGGTGATGAGATACTGTCTTACCCATATTGCCCTACATACTATTTCCTTTCCGCGACAACGAACCCGACACGCTACAGTATTCTGATGTACAACTACAACACCCCGTCGCAGTTTCAAGATGTTGTGGATATCCTGGAGCGAAAGCGGGTCAGATATATAATCTGGGAGGCCGCTTTTGCAGCTCATGCGGCGGACGGCTTCCCCGGAGCGCAGCCCAGGAGTCCAAACGATCTCATTATGGAGCCTTATCTGGAATCCCACTATAAACTGGTCGAGGATGACCATGGCATCCGCATTATGGAGCGGAAGTGAACCGCATCCCAACCCTCGACGGCTTGCGCAGAGAACTCCGTTCGCGCTGGCCTGAATGGGCCACGATATCAGTCTTCGCGGCCGTGGTCGCTTTTGCCATCCCCTACCATGAGCCGTGGACAGACGAGGCTCAGGCATGGCAGCTCGCGCGGAGCCTTTCAATCCGCGCGCTGTTTCAGACGTACATCCGCTATGAAGGAACGCCGGGACTGTGGCATTTCCTGCTCTGGATTCTGAATCATGCACACGTCAGCTATACCGGCTTGCACTGGATTTGCGGTGCGATCGCACTTGTGTCGACGTCACTGCTTGTATTGAATTCTCCTTTTCCCCGCTATCTCAAACTCGCTTTACCATTCACTTTTTTTCTTCTGTTTCAGTACGCCGTCGTAGCGCGCAGCTACGTGCTCGTTCCTTTGATGCTGTTCGTGATCGCCTCATGGTGGAAGAAGAGCCCATTGGTTGTGGCCGTCACGCTGGGGTTGTTAGCCAACTGTGCGCTCCACGCCGCGGTCATCTCCGGTGGACTCGCGATTGTGTACTTCGTAGAGCAGTTACGCGAAGGAAGTGCAAAAGACCATGCGCGCCGGCGCGAACTCCCGCTGTGCGCATTGATTATTCTCAGCTTCTACGCCTTTGCGCTCTGGACCGCCTGGCCGCCAAGCGACCCAGTGACTTTCATATCAGTTGTTCGCGGGCAGTCGCCCCCATTTCTTGCTTATGCCCTAAGGTCGCTTCTCTTGCCGATCTGCCAACCCTGGATTCTGTCCATCCCTTTCTGGATCGCGATTGTCCTCGTTCTCCGCGCACGGCGAAGCGTTTTCTACCTTTTGCCGGTACTATTCTTTGCCGTCTTCTCAGGAGCCATGTACGCAAATTTTTGGCATCTTGGGCTCCTTGTACCCTTGGTTATTTGTCTACTTTGGATTACGTGGCCTTCGCCGGGATCCGGCTTATCGCCATACGAAATCGCTGGACGGGCCGCGCTGATCTATATGGCCGGCGCGCAGATACTCTGGTCGGGCTATGCCATTCATTTTGACCATTACAACGCCTATTCCCCCGATCTTGCCGCCGCTCAATTCCTGAGGCCCCTCGTCAAGGAGGGAGCGACAATTGCCGTGACATACCTCGATGAGTCGCCCGCGCATGTTGCCCTCGCAACCGGGATTCTTCCCTATTTCGACCGAAATATCTACATTAACCAGCCAGACCCATTCTATTGGTGGAGTGGCAAGAATCCGACCGATGCCCTTTTCAACGCACTCCTGCCCTCGCACCCGAGTATTGTTCTTGCCGAAACACAACATGCTCAATCCGGCCGCCTCATTGATCTGAGTGGACCAAGAGCGGAGCTATTGATGAAATCGGGCTATAGGGTCACTAACGTATTCTGCGGGTCAATACCGTTTCGCATGCGTGCGACCTTGACGAACTGTCACGTGATTTTTCAGCGCGTTGACAGCAGCCAAGGACCTTCCGGGAATACGGCAAGTCCAGCTTCTGTAGTCAGGTGACTAGCCTGGCGCACAAAGCAGGCAAAACGGGATTGGATTGGCGGGACGAAAGGAAGTGATTGCCTTTTGGGCAAGGTTCTCGCTGGCTAAATACTCCAAACCCCGTCAGGCCCCTCTACAACCAAACGGTGGCGCCTTGCGCCGCCCCACGGCTAGATTAAGGAGTTGATTTCGGGAATATAGTTCCTATCCAGGGAACATTCACAAAGAGCAGGAGCACGACGAGTGTGACGCAAATACAGAGGGGAATCATGAGCACTGGTTCTCTGTAGAGATGTTCCGGATTCTGCACAGCACTTTCGTTCCGGAAGGAGAGGCTAAAATACACCGCCATAAGCCACGCAATGGCCGGAAACGAGAGGACGAGTTCAATGCGATAGCGCATCATAAATGCGCCAAAGAATAGCATCGCAGCCGCCGCATAAAACGTCGCGGAGTTGAGCAGAGATTCTTCGCTATAGTGAGCGAACGATCTGCGGTAGCTGGCGGCGATTGCGGGATTTGCGATCTGGCGGTATTCGGAGAAGCGCTTGAGGCTCATGAAGTAACATCCCAGCATCCAGTAGGAAACGAGCAAAGAGGCCGGGGGAAGCATGGCCGTAACGACGGAATACCAGCCAAGGCAAAAGCGCAAGGGGTTGTTTATAGATTCGCTCAAGACATCGATATATGGAATATCTTTGCTCCTCATGGGACGGATGTTATAGATGCATCCCATGACCCAGAGAGCCGCGGCGCTTAAGAGGAAGCCTTGGCCCAATAAACTGCCCAGCGCCAGTCCGGCGAGCATCATCACTATCCACTGCGCATAACCCAATCCTGAATGGACTAAGCCGCTGGCAGCGGGCCGGTTCTTCTTGGTGGGATGCAGTCGATCGAACGGAGCGTCCAGAATCTCATTGATCACATAGTTACTGCAGGCAATAAGGGTCGATGCGATAAGCCCGACAAGGATACGAATCAGCAGCTTTGCCGACAGGCTGCTTCCAGCCATGGCTATTGCCAGAACAATTCCAGGGACAATGAATAGCTGCTTGATGCTGTGATCGAGTCTCATGATGCGAATATGCGCAGCAATGCGATCATAGGCTTTGACCGGGCGGTGGATGGGAGTTGTCATTCTGCCTCTCATTTCATGGCCAGGAATCACGCCGTGCATCTGGATGAATCTATGTACGGATCGGATTCCGTACATAATCCTACTATGAATCCTCGCTTGGAGCATGCTTGATAAACAGCGCGTCAATATGATCCAGATGCAAGCGAGGCAGAAGAAAACCCGGCCGATGCGAGGTGGCGTTCATGGCGCACAAGCAGGCGGCAAAACTGTCCCAGCCATGCCGATCGGGCCCGAGGACTGTAGCGGCAATGCTTTGCTTTTCTTCGTGTAACGTATCCGTTGAAGATCCGCGGAGAGCGGGCAGCCGGTGCAGTGGGCTGTCCTGCCGCAGTGCGCCTTGCCCACGGCCACAGTGAGGGCGTGGAACTCGTTGAAGAGGCGTGCGCGGCTGGCTGACGGATCGGAGGCAAAGGCCAGGCGGGTGAGATCGACCAGGGAGTCATAGTCTTTGGGAGCGGGTGGGGGCGTGACGAGCCGGTGACGTCCGGCGATGCGGCGGAGATACTCGTCGGCCACGGGAACGGGATGGTTGAGGGCGTAGAGCAGGATGGCGTCGGCAGTTTCAGGACCGACGCCGGGCAGAGCAAGGAGGCGGCGGCGGAGGGTGACCGTGGGAGACGCCGCGAGCGCGTCAAGCGAGCCGGCAAACTCCTCGTCCAGCATGGCCACAAATGCTTTGAGAGCCGGCGCCTTGCGGGTGATAAAGCCGGAGGGGCGAATGAGATTCTGCAGCTCCTTGAGGTCAAGGGAACGCAGGCCATCGAGGGTCAGGGCACCAGCTTCGCGCAGGTTGGCAAGGGAGCGCTCGACGGCTTTCCAGGCCGTGTTCTGGGTCAGATAGGCGCCCAGGATCACCTCCAAGGGAGTCTCGGCCGGCCACCAATGTTGCGGACCGTATGCCCTGGCAAGCCGATCGTAAATCCGGCGCAGCCGCTCTGCGGGCGTGAGTTGGCGGAGGCCGCGCTGGGAGAGCGATTCGGCGATGGACGGTTTGGTTACGGTCACGGCTGTCATTAGGATATAAGCTGAGCCGCGATGTTGCTGTTTGCGCAAAGCGGCGCATGCCGGGAGGGCGCAATGAAGAGTCACACGGAGTATCTTGTTTTTGAAACCCGAAAACGGCGCGAGATCGTGCACATTACCGACACGGTGGAGCAGATTGTGCGGCGCAGCGGCGTGAAGGATGGTCTGTGTTTTGTCTCGCCGATGCACATCACGGCGGCGGTTTATGTGAACGACCTGGAAAGCGGGCTGATCGAGGATATCGGCAAATGGCTGGAGGAGCTGGCGCCGGCGCGGCCCGATTACAAGCACCACCAGACCGGGGAAGACAATGGGGACGCGCACCTGAAGTCATTGCTGCTGCACCACGAGACCACGCTGCCGGTGACCGGCGGCAAACTGGACCTGGGCACCTGGCAGCGAGTCTTCTATGCCGAGTTCGACGGCCAGCGCCGCAAGCGGGTGATCGTGAAGGTGCTGGGCGTGGAATAGCGGTGGCCATGCTCAATTGTCGTCGGTGATCTTGCGCCAGCCGCCGGTGGGGTGGGGCAGTCCAGGTGTGGAGAAGTTGATTTTGGTGCGGGGCAGGACGACCAGATCGATGCGGCGGTTTTCGCCGCGTCCATCAGCGGTGTCATTGCTGGCTACGGGGTGGAACTCAGCGTAGCCGGCGGCTGAGAGGCGCTCCGGATGTATG
>JBEKZR010000119.1:0-9342 GCA_049509715.1 Occallatibacter sp.
AGAACCAGCCGTGGCCCATGACGGCGCGGGTCAGCATGGAGAGCACGCTCTCGTAGCCGGGACTGCCGGGGTCGGTGGCGGCGATGCCGTAGGCGCGGCACAAGAGCGCAATGCCGGCCAGTAGCGCCGCCAGCAGAACGATGATGATGGTCAGAGTGATTTTGGCGTTTCTGCGCGTGTCGTCGCGGAAGGCCATCACGCCGTTGCTTACCGCCTCCACGCCGGTCATGGCCGTGCAGCCGGAAGAAAAGACTTTCAGCAGCAGCCACAGGCTGACGGCGGCGGTGGCCGCGGGAATTGCGGGCAGCGGCGTGGCCGGGTGCGGATGGCCGCCGCCGTGCAGCACCTGCCAGGCGCCTACTCCGATTACGATCAACAGCGTTCCCGTGAAAAGGTAGGTGGGAATCATGAACACCACGCCGGTGTCGTGGACGCCGCGCATGTTCACGATGGTAAGGATGAACAGCACCGCCAGGCACAATTGCAATGTATAGGGTTGCAAACCGGGCGCGGCGGAGATGAGCGCGCCCACGCCGGCTGAGATGCCCACGGCGGCGGTGAGGATGTAGTCGATCATCAGGGCGGCCGCGGCCAGCAGGCCCGCGCCCTCGCCCAGGTTCTGGCTGGCCACGGTGTACGAGCCGCCGCCGTGAGGATAAGCGTCGATGGTCTGCCGGTAGCTGAAGTAGACGATGATCAGCAGGACCACAATCGCCGCGCTTACCGGAACGATGTACTTCACGCCCAGCAGGCCCAGCGGGATGAGCAGCGTGAGCGCGGCCTCGGGGCCGTACGCGGCGGAGCTGAGAGCGTCCAGGCCGAAGACGGGAATGCCGGCCACCGGGCCGATGTGTTCGGCGCGCTCTTCGCTGGTAGCCAGCGGGCGGCCGAAGAGCAGATTCAGAACGTTTATCGATAAAGCCATGGGTCTGTCGTCCGGCAGCCGCGAAGTATCGGCGGGGAAGGTTGCCGAAAGCATTCTCTCATGGCGCGGCGGCAGGGGAGTTTATGGGTCAGTGCCGGGGAGCGGGGAGAGACGAGATTTTCCGCGGATGAATTTCATGAAGCTCGTGGTGCAACTCGTCCACCTTCCCTCTGGCCTTGTCTAAAGCCTTCCTCCCGGCGGCAGTGATCTTGTAAACCCGCCGCTTGCGTCCGCCGGCATTTTTGAGGACCGACTTCAACAGGCCGCCGCGTTCCAACCCATGCAGGAGCGGGTAGAGAGTTCCGGGGCCAATGCGATAGCCGTGATGCGCCAGCTCCTCCATCATGGCCAATCCAAAGATCGGCTCGTGAGAAGCATGCACCAGCACGTGAACCCGAATGAGTCCGGAAAAAAGTTCCCGCTGTTCCTTTAACACAAAATAAATATACCCCTGCCGGCCCGATTTCGCATTGAATATTATCGAATTTCGATATATGCTGTCCGGGATGAACATTTGCTTCGGAAGGGGACATCGGGATCGTCGTGAGAGAGCAGGAGGGCCGATGAAGATGAACGGCAAATGCTCAAGGCTGACACTGCTCCTGTTCTTCGTGCTCGCCGCTCAAAGTCTGTGGGCGCAGGGTCCTCCCTATCAAACCGACGATCCGGTGCCGGTCGACCTGCATCACTACGAGTTTTATATCTTCGGCGGCATGGACGGCACGCCGGCGGAGATCGACTCCACGGGTCCGGCCTTCGAGTTCAACTGGGGCGCGATTCCCAGAGTGCAACTGCACGCCGTACTTCCCTGGGGAGGCGTCTTCCCATCGAACAATCCTGTTTACCTGCCCGGCGGAACGGGTCCGAGCGCGTTCGGTCTCACCGACATGGAACTGGGCGTGAAACTCGCCATCATCAAAGAAACCAGGCGCGTTCCGCAGATCGGCACGTTCACCATGTTTGAAATGCCGACCGGAAATTATGACAAAGGACTCAGCGCCGGAAAAGTCTGGTACAAACTCCCCGTCTGGCTGCAAAAGAACTACGGTAAGTGGCTCATTGACGGCGGCGGCGGCTATCAGGTCGTTCCGCAGACGAACTTTCGCGATTTTCCTTACACCGGATGGTTGGTAAAACGGGAGCTCAACGAAAGGCTTGAGCTGGGCGCCGAAGTCTTTGCGCATGGGCGCGAAGGCTATGCAGCGGCGCAGACTGGGCGCTCGACGATGATCGACGTGGGGGGCTACTACCATTTCAAGCATCACCCGGGCGAGCAGTTCTTGTTCTGCTACGGCCACTCCATCGCCGGCCAGACAGAGAATTACGCCTACGCAGGTTTGTACTGGACCTGGGGAAAAGACGACAAGAAGGACGCAGCGGGAAACGATTGGATGCAGGGACCGATGAACGGAAGAGGATCTGAATAACCTTCGGGACGCGGCCCGCCGTTACGGCCGATCCACAGGGAAGGACACAGCGAATGGAAATCACGACGCGCGGTCTCTGGACACTGATCCACGGCATGGGCTTCGGCGCTCTCTACTTGTTGGCGTGTTCCGGCGCGCTCCTGGAGCTTCATCGCTTCACCACCTCGCACACATCGCCCGATTCCACACCCGGCCACGAGCGCTTTCTGAAGGGCTACTTAATCACGATGGTTGTTCTCGCCTGGGCCGCCGTGCTGACCGGAGCTTACGTCATCTACCCGTGGTACCGCGCTGCGCCTCCGCCGGGAGCGATCGATCTTTCGATGTATCCGCAGCGGTTGCTGATGTCCAGTCCCACCACCATCGGCTGGCACTCGTTGGGGATGGAGTGGAAGGAGCATGTTGCCTGGCTTGCTCCGATCTCGATCACCATGGCCGCGTTCGTCTTCATCCGCTACGGCCGCGACCTCAGGAATCACAGGCAACTTCGCGCCGCGGTGCTTTGCTTTGCCCTGGTTTCGTTTCTTGCCGCGGGCATCGCCGGTTTCTTCGGCGCGATGATCGATAAATACGCGCCGGTCCAGGGTGGTCACGCGATTCAACTGAGCCGCGGAGGAGAAAAATGAATACACCGGATCGTGTCGTTAACCTTGACGCTTCCGCAAGGCCGAACGGTTCTGGCGCGGCGGCCGTTCTTTCCGCAGGCGTAGGCTCCTTTGCTCTGGCGGTGCTGGCCCTCGCCGGCGATAAGTCGGCTCTCATCAAGACCAGCCTTATTTTCTATAAGCCGACGGGTCCTCTCTCAGGCGTAACCACGGCTGCCATTCTCATCTGGCTTTTCACCTGGGGGATTCTGGAATGGCGTTGGCGGAAGAGGACAGTCGCCGCGGGCCGCATCGGCGCCATTGCTCTCGTACTCCTGGGCCTGAGCCTGCTTCTGACATTTCCTCCCGTCGTTGACCTTTTCTGAAATCATGCGAGCTGATGCTCCGCATGATTTTCCTCCGCAGGCTCTCTTTGGCCATCCTGGTTTCCACGCAGTGAAACGCCTGGATTCCTTAACTCGCGGGAACCGCCGCGGGCAGCGTGAACAGGAATTTGCTTCCCTTGCCCACTTCACTCTCCGCCCAGATGCGGCCGCCGTGCTGCTCGACGATGCTGCGGCAGAGGGCCAGGCCCATGCCGGTGCCGCCGAGCGCGCGGGTGTCGGAGGAGTCGCCTTGCTGGAAGCGGTCGAAGATGCGTTCGAGCTTCTCGGGCGGGATGCCCTGGCCCTGGTCCTCGACGATGAAGCAGACATCGCTCTCTCCGGAGGGGCTTGTCTCCGTGGGCTGCGTGGCCAAACGGATCAGGGTCTCCGGCGGCGAGAACTTGATGGCGTTCCCTATCAACTCGTTAAGGACTTTGAGGATTCGATCTTCGTCGGCCAGCACCGGCGCCGGCTGGGCGTCGATGCGAATGCTGATGTGGGCCCGGCCGGCTGCGTCGTTCGCCGCTTCGGCCGCCCGGCGCAGCAGATCGAAGGCTTCCACCGGCTGGCGGTGCAGCGGCAGCCTTCCTTTTTCCAGGCTGTCGAAGTCCAGAATGTCGTTGACCAGGCGCACCAGCCGGTCGCAGCTGCCGATGGCCATCTCGACCATCTTGCCGCGCTTTTCCGGCCGCTTGTCCAGCGAGCCGGAGGAGATAAGCCCCAGCGAGGCGCGTAGCGAGGTGAGCGGGGTGCGCAGTTCGTGGCCCACAGTGGAGATGAACTCGTCCTTCATGCGCTCCAGGCGGCGGCGCTCGGTGATGTCCTGGAAGGCCACGACCATGCCCGAGATCCGGCCGTCCTCGATGAGCGGGCTGGCGCTATAGTCGACCGGAAACGAGGCGCCGTCCTCACGCCAGAAAACCTCGTCCCGCATGCGGATGGCCTCGCTGCGGTGCATGGCCCGCAGAATCGGGCAGGCAGCCCTCGGGTAGGGCGTGCCGTCGGCGTAGCTGTGGCAGATGACTTCATGCACGTCGCGTCCGGTCAACTGCTCGGGGGTGTACCCCAGCGCGTGCGCGGCGGCCTGGTTGACAAAGGTCACCAGGCCATTGAGGTCCATGCCATAGATGCCGTCGCCCACCGAATCGAGGATCAGTTCGCGTTGGTGCGTGGCCAGGTGCAGCGCCTCCTCGGCCTCGTACTGTTCGGTCACGTCGATGCCGTGGGTAAGCACAAAAGGCTGTTCGCCGGGCCGTTCCATGCGGCGGCTGCGGAAGGCGATGCGGCGGCGGCTCCCGTCGCTGCGGCGGACCGGAAATGTGCCCTGCCACTCTTCTTTGGTTTCGAGCGTGCGCAGGCAGTCCTGAAATGTTGCCGCGCCCCCCACATCCAGAAGCTCTGAAACGGCGCGGCCGGTCAGCGCCTCTGGACTGTAACCGAGCGTTTCGGCGGTGAACGTATTCAGAGAGGTCAGCCGGCCCTCCATGGAGCAGGTGAAAAGAAAACCCAGGCTGTTCTCCACCACCTGCTGGTAGCGGGTTTCGCTGGAGAGCAGCGCCTTCTCGGCCTCGCGTTGTTCGGTCACGTCCTGGCCGCTGACGATCAGATACTGGATCTCGCCAGTTGGTCCGGGCAGTGGCCGCAGGGTCCAACTCACGCGCCGAACCTTGCTGCCGCGCATCAGCCAAGCCGTCTCGTGGGGGCCCGAGACTTGGCCCCCGGCGGCTTCCAGCAGCTTCTCCTCGGCCCAGGCCCGGTCATAGCTCTCCAGAACCTCCTCGATGAACGGACGGCCCGCCGCTTCGGCCTGGCTCAGTCCGGTCAATTGCATGCACGGGTAATTCAGCCGCACCATGTGTCCGGCGGTGTCCAGCAGGGCTGCCAGGAATGGAATCGAGTCCAGCGTGCCGGCCACGAAGCATCGTTCGGTGGCCAGCGCGCGCTCGGTCCGCTGCAGAGTCCGCTGCGCTTGCTCCTGCGCCCTGATTCCGCGGTAGAGCTCCAGTCGCGTTATGACCTGGCGAGCCAGAATCTCCAACAGGGTGAGGTGTTCCGGGCTGAACCGGTCCGGCTCCCGAGCCAAAACCGCCAGTGTGCCGACAATCTGCTGGGAGCTGGTAATGAGCGGCGTTCCGGCGTAAGAGCGGCAAGGATTAGCGCCCTGCAATGGAATTCCTTCACGAGGGAAGCGCGTCTCCTGTCTGGAATCCCGGATCAGCAGCGGTTCGCCCTTCTCCAGCACCCACTGGCAGGCGGTTGATGTGCGCGCCTGCTCGGGCGCTTTGAATCCGCTCTGCGCTTTGAACCACAGGTGTTTGGAATCCATCCAACCGGTGTAGGCATAGTCGGCGCCGCACAACACAGCGGCTAGCCCAGTCAACTCGTCCAGCGCGGGGTCTTGTTCACGGTCAAAAAGGTCGAATCCCAATCGCAAAGCCGGGCCGTAGGACTCCCCGAGTTGTGGGCCCTGCATCGCGCACATCAGCAAAGTCCCTCAACATAAAGTATCGGGCAGCGGGCGCATGCTGACTCTGGCACAAAAGGGGAATTATCGGGCCAGTTTACATACAACTTAAGTAACCGGAATTCTGGACCTGCGGCTGGCTGAAGGCTTGCCACAGATATTGGATTTTGGCAGGAACAGGCCCTGGAGTTCATCACAGACTCTAGTTGCCGGTGGGCAGCCTGCAACAGTCGCCCGCCTCGGCGGGCTCGTTGGCGCCCGCGTCAAGAACCACCTTCCAACTGCCGTCGGGCTGCTTGCGCCAGATGGTGATATACCGGCCGGTAATCGTGACGGGATTGCCGTTTGCGTCCTTGCTGTGCCCTTCAAAGTGGCCCCAGGTGTAGCCCATGTCCCCCGAGGGGCCCATCTGCGCATCGGTCGGGGTCCACGTCAGTTGATAGGCTTTGGGGTCCCAGTTGGCGGACTTGGCAATGGCGACCTTGCCCACCAGCGGCGCAGCCCCGTTGCCCAGCGCCACTCCGTCCTCGGCAAACCACTCCGCAAACGCCGCTCCGCCCCGCGCCGCCACATCCTTGGCAAAGCGCGCCTCCAGATCGAAGAGCAGAATCTTCCCTGGCTTTACCGTGGGGTCAGTCAGCGGGTTGGGCGCGGCCTGTGCGGCGGAGTCCGGGAAGGCCAACTGCCCTTGAGCATCCCTGGGAGCCAAACCAACCGCTGCCCCCGCCAGCACCGCCCAACAAAGAATCCTGCTCCAGCTTCCAGCCACGTTCCACCCCTCCTGAAACACACAAAGGTCTATGTGCCCATCGTACAACCCTGGATAATTCCCAGGTTCCCCAGCTTGCTCCGCAAGGCCTCCGCGCCCTCAAACCGGATGGCCTTCATCCCGGCAGCCTCGGCCCCGGCCACATTCTCCACCCGGTCGTCGATAAACAAGATCCGCTCCGCGGGCCTGCATAGAATATCCAATGCCCGCTGGTAGATCGCCGGCTCCGGCTTGCGCAGCCCCAGATAGCAGGAACTCAGCGCGACCCGGAAGTAACTGCGCAAGCCAAAATGCTCGAATCGGTACTCATTGGTCTCCCGCGCTTCGTTGTTCAGCGCGCCCAGCAAACACTGATCCAATGCCGCAAGTTCCCTCAGGATTCCCAGCGCCCCACCGGGCTGCCGCTTCGACTGGGTGAGCATGAAAGCGAAAAACTCGTCCTGGGAAAAGCTGCGCGGCTCATAAAAGACGGTCGCGTCCAGGTAAGCCTTCATCGAAATCGCCCCGCGCTCCCACGCGTCGTCATGCGCCAGATGCCTGGCCTCGAAGGCTACCGGATCGAGGTGGAAGTGTTCCATCGCCGCCGCGCGCTCGCGTTGGTCCCAGCCGTTGGTCAGCAGAACCCCGCCCACGTCGAAGAGGATTACATCAAAGGGGAACATCCGCGCCTCAGCTTCCAGTTGATGGGTGTCCACTCCACTCAGGCACACCCCGGGGGTTGTGGCTTCAGGTTGCGCTGGTCATTTACTATCCACCGTTTACGCGGGGATGAAAGCTCCGAAACTATTTGGAATCACGATCGATCTAGGCGCGTCCGAAGGAATTCGATACTGGCATCGATAAGGAATCCGATGAGAAACCATTGCGCCGTGCCCAGGATTGCAAACAATGCAAAGACACCCAGGTCGCTGGTAACCAAAAACAAGAACGCCCAGCAGAAGGGATCGAATGGAATCAGCAGATGCCAGGTTCCTCCGGGCGTGGATGCGGAATCGAACGCAATCAATACACACAAAGCAAGGTGACCTCCCGTCAGAAGGACCCTGCCCCAGGATTTCCTCGAACCCTTGCCTGTCATGCTTGTCACCAGAGATCATACTGTGGCAGCCCGGCCACGCTCCTCTTCCCGGTGTCCGGCTGGCGCTAAGCCGGGTTCGCCCCGCCGTCCCCGCATTGATACTTGGCCTCGATGGCCAGCACTTTGTTGAACCGCCGCACATATCTCTCTTCCGTGGCGATGAAATGCGCGCCGACAAAAGCGTTCACCACCTCGAAGGCCAGCGCCGGGCCGATAATGCGCGCGCCCAGCACGATCACGTTCATCTGGTCGTGCTCCACGCCCTGGTGCGCCGAGTAGGTATCGTGGCAGATTCCGGCGCGTATTCCCGGAATCTTGTTCGCCGCCACGCACGCCCCCACTCCCGAACCGCAGATCAGAATCCCCCGCGGCGCATCGCCCCGCTTCAACGCCAGACCCACCTTCTCGGCAAAGTCGGGATAGTCCGACGGCTCCGTGTTATATGCCCCCAGGTCGGCCACCTCGTGGCCGGCCTGCGCCAGATATGCGCGAACCTCCTCCTTCAGAGGAAAGCCCGCATGGTCCGAACCGATGACAAGCTTCACAATGCACTCCTAGCTTCTAGCTTCTAGCTCTTAGCTTCTAGCCTGTTCTTGCCTTGTTGGGAAATTCAGTACTAACCGGCGGCACGATGAAGCTAAAAGCTAGAGGCTAGAAGCTAGTGGCTGCTTTACTTCACCAGCTTCTTCGCCCGCTTGGCCACGTTCTCCGCCCCAAATCCCAATTCCGCCAGAACCTTCGGTCCCGGCGCAGACGCTCCAAACCGGTCCAGCCCGATCACGTCTCCGTCCTGGCCCACATACTTCCACCAGCCCAGCGTTGCTCCCGCCTCGACAGCTAACTTGGGCACGCCCGCCGGCAACACGCTCGCCTTGTACTCCGCCGTCTGCTCTTCGAAGATCTTCCAGCTAGGAAAGCTCACCACCCGCGCCCGAATCCCCTCGGCTTCCAACTGCTTCGCGGCTTCCACCGCTGGCAACACTTCGGAGCCGGTGCCGATCAGCACCACCTGCGGGTTGGATGCATCCTCCAGCACATACGCGCCCTTGCTCACTCCGGCGTACGCATCGTGCGCTGCCGGGTCGATCACCGGCAAATCCTGCCGGCTCAGCGCAAAGAAGCTCGGCGTCTTGCGTTCCAACGCCAGCCTCCACGCCGCCGCCGTCTCGTTCGCGTCCGCCGGACGAAAGTCCGTAAGCCCCGGAACCGCGCGCAGCGCCATCAGGTGTTCAATCGGCTCGTGCGTTGGCCCGTCCTCGCCCACGGCGATCGAGTCGTGGGTAAAGACGAACAGCGAGTGCACCTGCATCAGCGCCGCCAGCCGGATGGCAGGCTTCGCATAATCCGAAAACACAAAGAACGTCGACCCGAAGGGAATCAGTCCCCCGTGCGCCGCGATTCCATTCACCGCCGCGCTCATGGCGAACTCGCGCACCCCAAAGAAAACGTTGCGGGCGGTCGCGTCCACGTGAAAGCTCTCCCCCGGCTTGAAGATCGTCTTGGTCGAAGAGGTCAGGTCCGCCGCGCCGCCAAACAACTCCGGCACAACCTCGGCAATCGCGTTCATCACCGCTCCGCCGGCATTGCGCGTAGCCTGCGCCTTGCCCGGCGCAAAGCTCGGAATCTTCTTCTCCCACCCGGCCTTTAACTCGCCCTTCTGCGTGCGCTCGAACTCCGCCGCCAACTCCGGATTCGCCGCGCGGTAGCCC
>JBEKZR010000012.1:0-24541 GCA_049509715.1 Occallatibacter sp.
GCAGCCGTTTCTGGGCCAATCAGTTCCGCGTGCTGCTGACCGCCGCGGCCTATGTGCTGATGCAGGAGTTGCGCCTGTAGGCCGCGTTGACCGACTGCGCCCGTGCGCAGGTATGGACGCTTCGGGAACGGTTCCTGAAACTGGGTGCGCGGGTGATGGTCTCGATGCGTCGCGTGGTCGTTCACTTGCCGCAATCGTTTCCGTTCCTGGCTGCCTTCCGGCAAATCGCCATGGGGCTGGGAGCATCACCGGGATAGAACGACCTCGATCCACGCAAAATCATCCACTTTTCGCATGAGGCAAACGACAACATGGGAAAGTCCGGCCTGAAAAGCGCCGCCGGACAATGGCTTCCGATCTGAAAGATCACCGACTCGCCCCGTGCAACAAAACCACACCGCTAGAAACGTTTTCGGCAATCTCATATCGCCCAAAACACCTTCCGCAGGGTCTTCAGTAGGGTCGAGGCCTGGCGTCGTGCCCGCAGTTCGTTCGGCCGAAAGACTCGTCCAAAGGAATTGCGAGGAGCATGGATGTGGCTTCATAAGCTTTGCGTACGTGCTGCCGGTCTTCAGCGACTTGAAGAAAAGTTTGGGGTTTGCTCCTCCGGGAGGCAACTCCAGCGGCGTCGGCAGGATGTATAATAGCCGATATCAAGACAATGTGTGGTCTCCAAGATCGGTGCAAAGAGAGGAGGCGTTCTAAATGAAGAAAGCTCTTGTAAATCGCGCCGGCGGCTTTATCGGCGGCCATCTGGTACGACGGTTGCGGAGTGAGGGTTTCTGGGTCCGCGGAGTGGATCTGAAGTCCCCGGAATTCTCCGAGAGTTCCGCTCATGAATTCGTGATTGGCGACTTGCAGGATCAAACCGTGGCAAAGGAGGCGGTGGACGGCATTGACGACGTGTACCAACTTGCCGCTGATATGGGCGGGGCCGGATATATCTTTACCGGCGAGCACGATGCCTGTGTCATGCACAACTCGGCCACCATTAATCTGAACATCGTGGAAGCGGGACGCAAGTCGGGCGCAAAGCGGTTCTTTTACTCCTCCTCTGCCTGTATCTATCCGGAATATAACCAGAAAGAACCTGAAAAACCGATCTGCAGCGAGGAGTCTGCCTATCCGGCAGCTCCCGATAGCGAATATGGTTGGGAAAAGCTTTTCAGTGAGTGGCTCTACATGGCGTATGCCCGCAACTACGGAATCGAGGTCCACATCTCACGTTTTCACAATATCTTCGGCCCGGAAGGCACATGGGCGGGTGGACGCGAGAAAGCGCCGGCAGCGATCTGCCGCAAAGTCGCAGAGGTTCCTGATGGTGCAATGATCGAAATTTGGGGAGACGGAAAGCAGACCCGCTCATTCCTTTACATTGATGAATGCGTGGAAGGTATCAGGCGATTCATGGAATCAGACTTCTGTGGGCCCGTAAATATCGGCTCGGAGGAGATGATTACCATCAACGGCTTGGCCGAGATGACGATGGGCAATGCTGGCAAAAGGCTGAGCTTGCACCACATTCCAGGACCGCTCGGCGTGCGCGGACGCAATTCCGATAATCGCCTGATCGCGGAAAAGTTAGGCTGGGCGCCATCTCGGTCACTCACGGAAGGGCTGGAACGCACTTATCGTTGGGTCGAGCAGCAGGTGCTTGCCAAAGAGAAGAAAAGTGCGGTTGCAATCCCGAGTTATGACTAATCGTTCCCACAAGGCATACGTCTTCTACCATTATCTTCACCCAGATGATGTTATCAGCTCGGTCCTCTTTAGTGAGCTATGTGCTGGATTGGCGAAGCGCGGCTGGGATGTCACCGCATTCCCCTGCAATCGGGGGTGTCGAGACGATTCTATAGTCTATCAGCGAGAAGGCGAGTTTCAGGGCGTCAAGATCGAGAGAATCTGGCGACCCGCTTGGCGCCAGGCTTCGCGTATCGGGCGAATTCTGAATGCTGCCTGGATGATTCTTCGATGGTCGCTCCAGGCGATGCAGGGAGAGCGGAAGCCCGAAGTCGTCATAGTCGGAACAGACCCGATTCTCAGTGTTTTAGTTGCCATTGTTTGGCGATTCTTCAAGCCAGACACCATTCTTGCCCATTGGTGTTTCGATCTCTATCCGGAGGCGGCGTACGCCGAAGGTCTACTCAGCCGCCGGAGCCTTCCTGCGCGTCTGATGCATGTCTTACTAAAAAAGGCCTACCGCGCATGCGACCTGTTGGTCGATATAGGACCGTGCATGCGCAAACTGCTTCTTCGTTACAAATCTTCTCTGCGAATGGCTACCATCGTTCCCTGGGCGCTCGAAGAACCGTCTCATGCATTGCCGATTCCCGTAGTCGAGCGTGAGGCGGTGTTCGGCAACTCGCCGCTTGGGCTCTTGTATTCCGGCACCTTCGGTCGGGCCCATAGCTACGAGGCAATCTTGGAGCTGGCGCGTCTGTTGCGGGGCGGCCACGTGCACTTTGCTTTCAGCGTTCGCGGAAATCGAGTGAATGCGTTGCGTGAGGCGGTCCGTCCCGAGGATTCCAACATCAGCTTTGTGCCGTTTGCTGCAGCGGAGAATCTGTCGGACCGTCTTGCCAGTGCCGACGTTCATGTGGTCAGCTTGCGGGACGAATGGACGGGAACAGTTGTTCCCTCAAAGTTTTTCGGCGCTTTGGCGATTGGCCGCCCCGTACTGTTTTGTGGAGAGTGCGGCTCTGACATTGCACAGTGGATCGAGCAATATCAGGTGGGATGGGTCCTGACTCCAAACAACATTCCGGAAGTGGCCTCAGCCATGCGCGCGTTGTTGAAGGATCCGTTGGCTATGCAGCAAAGGAGGGAGCGCTGCCATCGGATCTACCATACATACTTTTCACGCGAGATCGGACTAGAGGGATGGCATCAGCTACTTACGGAGTTGCAGTGCGTCCGAAATAGAGGCGGATAATTAACTCTTGCCTCCGGCCAAGACAGCCAGCCAGCAATCGAGAATTGACCTGCCCCGTTTTTCTCATCCAGCGATAGCTGGAGTTTCCCGGTTTTTGGTTTGGTGACGAGTATAGCCCGTCGTCGTAGTAGTCGGGGCTGTGGGGATGTGGGAAGCGTTCTTTGCTTTCCACATCTCCATAGCCCTGGGATGCCGCGAACTCCTCTGGCGTCTTGTAAGCCAGGGAACTGTGCGGGCGTTCGCAGTTGTAATCCTGGCACCATCGATCGACGGTCCAGCGCACATCGTTCAGCGTGCGGAACCAGTTTACGTTCAAGCATTCGTCGCGCAGCCGGCCGTGGAAGCTCTCCACATGGCCGTTCTGCATGGGGCGGCCCGGCTGGATGTGGACCAGGCTGATCTTGCGCTCTTCGGCCCAGCCTGGCATCTGCCGCGAAGTAAACTCAGGGCCGTTGTCGGAACGCACACTCTCCGGCTGGCCGCGCTCTTCGATCAGCCGGTCCAGCACGCGGGTCACCCGGCCGCTGCCCAGACTAGTATCCGCCTCCAGCGCCAAGCACTCGCGGGTAAACGCATAGACCACGCTCAGGATGCGCACCATGCGTCCGTTGGCCAGACCATCCACGATGAAGTCCATCGCCCGCTCCTCGTTGGCACGCGCCAGCCGCGGTGCTTCGGCCCGTTCCCGCACCAGACGCTTGCGTCTGCGCCGGCGCACCGCCAAGCCTTCTTCGGCATAAAGACGTAGACCCGCTTCACGTTCACCGCCTGGCCGCGCCGCTCCAGCACCGCGTGCAGACGCCGATAACCATAGCGTGGCTTCTGCCGGGCCAGCTTCACCAACTCCTGGCGCAATTCCGCGTTGCGATCCGGCTGCGGCTCGTAGCGATAACTGGTTCGGTCGATTCCGATCAGCTTGCAGGCCCGGCGCTCGCTCGTCAATCTCGCCGCCGAACACCGCGACGATGTGCGCCCGCTTTCCCGCTATCACGAGACCAACGTGGAAGGCGCATCGCAGGTCTGCCTTGCCGCCCGCCATGCCGGAATCCAGAAGATCGTCTTTGCTAGCAGCGTCGCCGTCGATGGGTTCCACCCCTATTCGGTAGACGAGAGCAGCCCCTTCGCCCCGTTCAAAGCTTACGGCAAGACCAAGCCGGAAGCCGAGGGCGACTATCGCGCCTGGGCCGCCGAAGATCCGTCCCGCACCCTGGCGATCCTTCGCCCAACCGTCGTTTTCGGAGAAGGGAATCGGGGAAACGTCTATGACCTTCTGCACCAGATCGCGTCGGGGCGCTTTCTTATAGTGGGATCGGGAAATAATGTGAAGTCCCTGGCGTATGTCGGCAACGTGGCCGCGTTCCTGATTCACACCCTCTCGCAGGGACCGGGCATGCACATCTTCAATTACGTGGACGGGCCCGATATGAACACGAGAGATCTGGTCGAGCACATCAGGCGCTGTTTGGGAAGGCCCGGAATAACGCCCCGAATCCCCAGGCCGGTCGCACTTGCCGGCGGCCATCTGATGGACGTGCTGGCACGCCTCTCGGGGCGAAGGCTTCCCATCAGCGCAATTCGGGTCCGCAAGTTCTGTGAGAGCACCCAGTTTAGTGCAGACCTTGCCGCCCAGTCGGGCTTCACCCCGCCGTATTCGCTCAGCGAAAGTTTGGCTCGAACGATTCAGTTCGAGTTTCCGGCAAGATAGCCGTTTTCCTGAGCCTTGGGGCTTCATGTTTTGTAGATTGCAGGTGCGAAAAGGGCAACCCGTGTTTCCAGCAGTGGCAGGACAGGGCGTGGAATCGACGGTGCCTTCGCCATCTGGACCCGGTTGCGCACTGTCTAGTGCCGGGCCCCAAGCCCGCCGCGGCGTCGTCTTTGTCGCTGGGGTCGAAGATGGAAGCAACAACAACACATATTCCCTCCCGTCGATGAAACGGAACGATCTGCTTTTCTCGTCGTCCGTTGGAATTAAGCGCCAATTGAGGGAGATTCGTCAAACGGGACTCTCTTCCCAGTGCAAGATGAGCCTGAAGCGAGGCTGCGGTCTTTTTTTGATCCGGCGTTTATACTGTAAGGGAGCTGATGATCGGCGTGTAAACGCAGCGCTATCGATTGCAAGCGATTGAGATGCTGGCTGGGGAAAGGGTGTTCCCGTTGAAGAACGTCCGGCCGGATCGGCCCTCATGCGAGATGCATGCTTATCGGAAGTGATGCGCATCCATGACTCCCCCAAAACGGGATAGTGGCTTGACTGATCGGATACGCTCTGCGTGGAGCCTGCGCTGAAGTTCGGGATGGGGCGCTCATTGCTCAACTGAGATGCTGCGCGTGTCTAAGCTTGAAAGGCAAGATTCGATGTCGTTGAATTCACCCATATTTGTCACCGGGGGAGCCGGTTTCATCGGCTCCAATTTTGTGTTGCAGTGGTTGGCCGAGCAACGGGCGACTGTAACCGTCTTGGACAAGCTGACGTATGCCGGAAACCTGGAGAACCTGGCATCAGTCGAGCAAGATCCCCGGTACCGCTTCGTGCGCGGCGATATCTTGGATGGCGCGTTGGTCCGCCGCCTTCTCGATGAGGAACGCTATCGGGCGATCGTGCATTTTGCCGCGGAAAGCCACGTGGATCGTTCCATTCTAGGCCCCGCCGAATTCATTCGCACCAATATCGAAGGGACTTTTCAACTGCTGGAGGCCGCGCGGGGATACTGGTCGGGATTGCCCGCAGATCAACGAAGCGCATTTCGCTTCCTGCATGTTTCCACCGATGAAGTCTATGGTTCCTTAACGCCGTCCGCTCCGGCTTTCACTGAAGAGACGCCTTATGCTCCCAACAGCCCGTATTCGGCCTCCAAGGCGGCTTCAGACCATCTCGTGAGGGCCTATCATCATACCTACGGTCTGCCCGTACTGACCACGAATTGTTCCAATAACTACGGCCCTCGCCAGTTTCCCGAAAAACTGATTCCGCTGATGGTGCTCAATGCCCTGAAGGGTCTGCCGCTTCCGGTCTATGGCGACGGTCGGAACGTGCGCGATTGGCTCTATGTGATGGACCACTGCGATGGAATCCGCACCGTGCTGGAGCGGGGAATTCCGGGGCAAACTTACAATATTGGCGGCCGCCAGGAGATGTCGAATCTGGAGGTCGTGCGGCAGGTCTGCGAGATTCTGGACGATTTTGTTCCGGCGCGCACGCCCTATGCAGATCTGGTCGCCTTCGTCAAGGATCGTCCGGGGCACGACCGCCGCTATGCCATGGATATCGCCAAGATCGAGCGCGAGCTTGGCTGGCAACCGCGAGAGACCTTCGCCAGCGGATTGCACAAGACGATTCAGTGGTACTTGGAGAATTCGCAATGGGTTGAGCATGTGACCAGCGGCTCGTACCGGGAATGGATCAGGCAGCAGTACACATCCTCGAACGCCACGGGAGCCATGAGCAAATGAACGCACGCAAGGGCATTATTCTTGCCGGTGGATCAGGGACTCGCCTGTATCCGATCACACATGCGGTATCCAAGCAACTGCTCCCGGTATACGACAAGCCGATGATCTATTACCCGCTCAGTGTGCTGATGCTGGCCGGGATTCGCGAGGTGCTGATTATCTCCACTCCGCAGGATACTCCGCGATTCCAGCAATTGCTGGGGGATGGCTCTGCGTGGGGGATGGTATTCCAGTATGCCGTTCAACCGAAGCCCGAGGGACTTGCTCAGGCCTTCATACTGGGCCGTCCATTCGTTCAACGGGACGACTGCGCATTGGTGCTGGGCGACAATATCTTTTTCGGTCATCAACTTGTGACCATGCTGAGATCGGCCGCGGCGCAGGTTTCCGGAGCGACGGTCTTTGCCTATCGAGTCAAAGATCCCGAGCGTTACGGAGTCGTTCAGTTGGATGCTGCCGGCCATGCCGTGAGTCTGGAAGAAAAGCCCAGGCAGCCCAAGTCGCACTACGCGGTGACGGGGCTCTACTTCTATGACAATCAGGTACTGGATATGGCCGCCGGCTTGCGGCCGTCGACGCGCGGCGAACTGGAGATCACCGACGTCAATCGGCTCTATATGGAGAAGAGAGAGTTATCGGTCGAAGTCCTGAGTCGCGGTATCGCATGGCTGGACACGGGAACTCACGACTCGCTTCTGGAAGCCAGCGCCTTCGTTCAGACCATAGAAAAACGTCAGGGGCTAAAGGTAGCCTGTCCTGAAGAGATTGCGTACCGGATGGGGTTCATCGATGCCGGGCAACTGGAGAGATTGGCCGTGGGCATCAGGAATGATTATGGAGCGTACTTGCTCGATATTTTGAAGCAGCCGGAGGTATAGTCTTCATGCAGGTTCAATCGACGCGCATTCCCGGAGCGCTGATCGTCGATCCGGCCGTCTTTGGCGACGAACGCGGTTTCTTTCTGGAGAGCTTCAATGAGAGGGAGATGCGCAAGATCGGCATCGACGCGCATTTTGTGCAGGACAATCACTCCCGCTCGGCGCGCAACGTTCTTCGCGGCCTGCATTACCAGATCGGCCAGCCACAAGGAAAGCTCGTTCGCGTGGCGAGAGGCAAGGTTTTTGACGTGGCAGTGGATCTGCGGCGCGGTTCTCCCGCGTTTGGTAAATGGGTGGGAGTGGAACTGTCGGCGGAGAACAAGCGGATCTTCTGGTTGCCGCCGGGACTTGCTCATGGTTTTCTAGTGCTTTCGGAGTTCGCGGATTTTCTTTACAAGGCAACCGATTATTATGCGCCGAAGTTGGAGCGCACGCTGCTCTGGAACGACCCGGAGGTGGGCATCGATTGGCCCTTTGCAGGCCAACCGGTACTCTCTCAAAAGGATGCGGCAGGCACGCCCATTCAAGCGGCAGAGGTATTCGAAGGTCTTTGGGGAGCATCGGGAGCAAATGGATAATTCCAGAATTTTGATCTTTGGCAGGATTGGGCAGATCGGCTGGGAACTGCGCCACAAACTGGCCTGCCTGGGCCAGGTCTCCGCGGTGGAGTATCCCGAGGTGGATTTTACCCGCGCCGATTCGATTCGGGCCGCGGTGCGGGCGGTGGAACCTGCGCTGATCGTCAATGCTGCCGCGTACACAGCGGTGGACAAGGCCGAGGCTGAACCGGAACTTGCCACTGCCATCAATGCAACGGGGCCGGGCGTTCTGGCTGAGGAAGCCAAGCGGATGGGCAGCCTGTTGGTGCATTATTCGACGGATTATGTCTTCGACGGCACGAAACAAGGCGCCTGGGTCGAGACGGACGCGCCGAATCCGCTCAGTGTCTACGGCAAGACGAAACTTGCTGGGGATCGGGCCATCCAGGCCGCAGGATGCGACTATCTGATCTTTCGGACCAGTTGGGTATACGGAGCGCGCGGACACAACTTTCTTTTGACCATGTTGCGTCTTGCCAAGGAGCGAACCGAGCTGCGCATCGTGGATGACCAGATCGGGTCGCCGACCCCCAGCGAATGCATTGCTCAGGCTACAGCCAATGTGCTGGCGCAGGTGCTGATGCCGGGAGGCGCTGGACTTCAGGAACGAAGTGGAATCTACAACCTGACCAGCAGCGGAGAAACCTCCTGGTTCGGGTTTGCCAGGACCTTGCTGACCCAAGCCGCTTCAAGGTTCGGAATCACGATCCCAAACCTTGTTCCCATCACAACAGGCGATTATCCAACACCCGCCAAGCGTCCGGCGAACTCGCGCCTATCCTGCCAACGCCTGGAGCAGACGTTCGGCGTGAAGATGCCGCATTGGGAACACGCGCTGGATCTCGTCTTGGAAACGCTCACGGAGTTTGTTCCGCGATAAAGGTTGAACAGAAGTCTGCTGTCGACTATATTTCAACTGCCAAAAGTCAGATGATAAATTGGAGGAGGGATGAAGGTGAGCAGAGATAGATCCATATCCAGGGAACCTCTGCGCAGATATCCACTCAACCGGGCTGAACCTAGTTCGCACCTCGCTTGTTAACCCATGGAGACGCCTGTCATGCGTGAAGCCTGAATCCGGCGGCGGTCGACTTTATGTGACAAACGTCACAGTCATACCCAAATTCTTGAGTATATTGACGATAGGTATTGCAATTGGATCTCTTGCTCGGCCAACTCCGAGGTGGCTCCCAAGACGGTGGCTCATGCTGAACTTCTTAGTTTTATATCGAGTAATGGCTGGGGAACGCCCGCAAAACACTCTAGCATCGCAAGCTTGGCGTCCAGTATTTGCTCTGACTTTGGCAACTGTCTTGTTATGTGGTGGTTGCTCGAAACAAACTCATCGGAGCGTGGAGAGTTATGTTGCCTCTCAGACTATTCAACAGAGCCTCGCGCCCGCCATTCCACGGCCCAGATCCTCGGCACAGACGGGCACCTCCTCAGACTTCACCTTCACCGAGGTGTGCGCTCGCGCCGCAAAATTCGACAAAGATCTCTCGAGTGCGCTAGCTGATGCGGCTCAATCGCAAGTGGACTTTGACCAAGCCCGTAGTGAGTTATGGCCTCGCGCGAATGTAAGGACGTATTTTCAGATACCCCTCGGGGGTGGGAATCTGGGGGACGTGCATACGTTCAATGGAGGCGTCTTCCTCAGCTACGACTTTGCTGCGTTGCTATTCCATGCAGATGCGACAGACACGGCGCGCGCGACGGTCGAATCCAAACGCGAAAAAATCAGGCTGATGCTGCAACAACTCACTCATGATATGTTTCTGTTGTTGGCGAACCGGGAGTCCTTGAAGACCGAAGTCGCATTGCGCAGCGTGCTTAAATCACAAGCTCGGGATGCGCTGGAGACAGCAAATGTCTTGGCGCGAACGGGCCAAATCAGGCCCGAACGCGTCTACGAATTCCAAAACCAGTACGGGAATTACGTCCGCCTTTACGAGCAAGCGGCTCGTCAGCTTGCTGATACGAACCGCACCCTTGGTGATCGGCTATTTGTCGACGGCGCTGAGAACATTGTAGTCACCGATTTCCCGGAATTACTGGCGTCAATAGACGGTGTCGTTCCTGTTACCGAGCCAGGTGAGGACTTTTTCTCAGCGTTATGGGCAAAACGGCACGACACAAAACTACTTGAGGCCGATCTCTACTTGAAGGAGATGGAGGTCATCGACAAGCGCCGCCAGCGTATTCCAACGCTCTCCGCCACGCTCGGCGCAGGAAGCAATAGCCTGACTTCGAACCTTACTCAAGCGCCATTCGTAATTCAACTTGGCGTGTCCATGCCGCTTATTGATTTCGGCGATATAAGCCGCGAGGTCACCAAGGCAAAAATCGACCGCGACTTAGTTAAACAGAATATCACCCGGCAATTTCTTCAGATTTACCGTGACGTGAATGATGCCTCCGCATCTCTTTCCGAGTCCATTCACGCCCGAAAAGAGGCGGATGAATATAGCAATCTGGCTGCCCAACAACAGGAATCTTATCAGCAGCTTGTGACAGCTGGGTTAGCGGAGCCCATCGACTTGTTCGGCTCTAAAGAGCGCGCCTATGAAGCAAAAATCGTGGTGACGCGAGCACGAATCGAAGTCACCAAGGCAGCGGCTGAATACGCTTGGGACTCACAGCTTGATGTTGCTTCCGGGTTGGACAAATCGGTGTTGGCGCGGCTAGGGAACAACCCATTTGCCAGCAGTAGCAAAGCTAAGTAAGATACGGGAGAATGCTGCTTATCGGAGCAGGCGCATCGCCTAATAGGGGTTCTTTATTCGTAAACGTCAGTGTTGCTTAGCCGCGGGGAGATAATCGATGGACGGAAACGTAGGCCAAACCTCGCGAATCTCCAGTCTGCGTCCGCTAAGTCGTATCGAACTTAATGCGCTGGTCGCTATAATGCCCTCTTGGCTGCATCAGCGGGCGTGGTCTCTTCCTGAAGGCGCTGATGTTCCCTTATTCTGGAAATATGTTGACCGCCAGGGCTTAGGCGGTGCGCTCGGTGCGCTCGCGGTAGCGAACCTTATGCCCGTATGTGAGTTAGGAGAACTGGCCAAGACGCGATATTTCAGTAATATGCTCTACTGCGAAAAAGCCAGAAACACATGCCGAAAAATTCTCGCCACAGCCCGAGAACACGACATTCCGATCGTTAACTTCAAGGGCCCTGTCCTTGCGCAACAAGCGTACGCCGATCCAGGTATTAGAGCTTTCGCGGACCTGGATTTGTGCGCCGGCTCTCGGGCAGACGTCTTCAATCTCCTGCAGGCGCTGGGCGCCAAAGTTGACGAGGACAGCGATCATGCAGGTATTGTTCGCCGAACGCGCGCTCCCGGCGGTGTTCTCGCCACATTTGATGGGTGGGAAATTGAAATTAGGTATCCGGCTAGGGAAGCGACCGATCCGATGCTCGATCTGCTGTATCGCTACGACTATGGTTCCAACCCGCCGCAAGACGATTGTTTCGCTTCTCCAGACCCGGCATGGCATTTGCTTTTGCTCGTTTTGCATTTGTCTTGGTACCACTACTACTCGCGCTTCGTTTGGTTTCTTGATTTGGCGGCCCTGGTTTCCCGCTTTCGGAAACAGATGGATTTCGAGTGGGTATTCCAGGAGTCCAAGCGTCTGCATGCGGCTAATCTAATTGCTTTAGCCAGCCGCTTTTGCCGAATGAATATCGACCCTTCATTCCCAGAGTTTCCGCTCAATTCGGCCGCGTGGAACTATCGGTTTCTTTGTCTGGCGACCAATCCTCGTATAATCGCCAGCGAGAAGTTCTCTCTTCATCAACGAACGATCTGGGGACGTATGTTTATTCTTTGGCTTCGGATGATTCGGTTCTTTCTCCTTGCCGATCCTCCGCCGCGGTATTTTCCTGATTGCCAGCCAGAGCGATGGATGGTTGCTACAATCGTTATTGGGGGGCGGTCCACCGGGACTGTGGCGCGGTCAGCGGTAGGCTTGGTTGTGAATCTTCTGCTTCGCCCGCTGGCGAGGCTCTCAGCGCCAATTGCGAGAATGACTGGAGGGATATCTTGACCATGAAGAGAATGCAAACGCTCTGTGCTTGGCTGGCTGGTTATTTCGCTTTAATCGGCGTCTCAGTTTTGTCGCCCCAACTCCTGGCGCAGAATTCTGGAAAACTCCTGCCTAATGCCGCCGCCGATTCCGAACTGATCGAGGCCCGCGGGTATGTCTTTCCCAACAAACGGGTTGTTATAAAGCTACACTCCGGCGAGCATGTGACTGAGATTCCGGTATTTAAAGGAGAGCGAGTTAAATCCGGGCAGCTTCTTGCCCGAATCGATAACCCGTCATTGTTGGCAACATATATGGACTTGATTAGCAGGAGGAACGACTACCAGGTTCTTCGCGATGATGTTGAAGCGTCCAGCTTGGAGTTGGCGCTTGATCAGTCCAAACTCGATAAGCTGAATGCAAAGATAGACACGGTGCGCAAGGGATCGGACAATGTATCGAATTACCCGATTGACAATCTGATGGTGCCCCTGAGTGATAAGCAGCGTGAGCTTGAAGATACGATCAAGACCACAACTATGCAACTTGCGCATTTGCAGGCCCGGTTGCGTGCCAGGCAAGAATCGGCGGATTTGCTGGACCGAGAACTTCAGACGACCAAGACCCGCCTTGAGCAAAACATGATAAGAGCGCCGTTTGGCGGGATTGTCGTCGAAAGGGCGGTCGATCCGGCATGGCTATCGCCCGAAGACGTAATCTGTGAGGTGTGGGACGATAGCGCTTACTACGTAGAGTTAGAGATTCTGCAACACCAACTGACATATGTGCGCCCGGGCCAATCAGCCATTATCGCTTTAGATTTCGGACGTAATCAGACTGTCCGCGGGTCTGTCGAAACAATAGAGGCGGGAAGCCTGGTGCCGCCGGCTTCCGGGCCCCCGACATTTAAGGCAATCGTCAAGTTGGACAAAACAGTCCCTTGGCTTCAACCCGGGATGCAGGTTACTGTTCGAGTTCACGCGGGAGGCGGAGCAAAGTGAGCGGAGATTCGAACTATGCTCCGCCGTTTATCAGTCTGCGCGGAGTCCACAAGAGCTGGCATGCGGGCGGCACACGCATCGATGTGTTGCGTCACATCGATCTGGATATTCGCGCTGGAACCTCCACTGTGATCGTTGGGCCCTCCGGGTCGGGAAAATCAACCTTGGTGCATGTCCTGGCGCTTCTCACGCCGATTGACAGCGGCGAGTATTCGCTTAACGGATCCAATGTTTATGCCGACAACAGGTGGTGGGATGTCGGAATTCGACAGAGTATCGGAATTGTGTTTCAAGATGGCAAACTCATCCAGAATCTTACTGCGCTTCGTAATGTATGCGTTCCTTTATCTCATAGGGGCATATGGCCGCGGCAACAGAAAAGACTGGCGAAGCGTGCTCTGGATCAGGTAGGTCTTTCGGATCGCGTCGATAGTTATCCTAATCAGTTGAGCGGAGGAGAGTTGATGCGATGTGCGATTGCTCGGGCGCTGGTGACTGAACCTGTCCTGATCCTCGCGGACGAACCGACTGGAACTCTGGATTCTGAAACCGGGTCGACAATTAGTGATCTGTTATTTGGGGTTGTTAAGGAACTACGGACACTGGTTGTCGTCTCACACAATCCCCTGTTGGCTGAACGCGCCGATCGGGTGGTAAGCATTCGCGACGGTATCCTCGATGAAGTATAGAGATTACTTGCTCAGAACAGAGCGCCGGTTAATGGCATCTCCGAGAACAATGGGGAAGAGAATTGTGCCGCGTCTGTTCTGCCTATTGTCGCTGACTGGACAGGGGATGTGGTGCAACAGATTTCAGGTTTCACTCACATTGATGACGATGGCGGTCGGGTCTTTTGCGTTGTCGCTGACGTTTTTCCTTGGCGAGGGTGCGCGCATACGCCTGTGGCAGGATATGGAACATCTCATGGGGGATTGGGTCATCGCTTCTTCTGCTGTAAGACGGAATAGCCACTTTCTGGAGACGCGTCTCCGCCCGGACTTTACGCCTGAGGACTTAGCATATGTTAAAGGTCATGTGAAAGATGTACGGCTGGTAGCTCCCATGTTCCAGGGAAACGAACCGGTCACTTTTCGCGGTATTAACCGGATGATGGCGGTTGACGGGGTAGGAGTTGAACTTAGCCGCGAACCCCTGTTCCTTCCAATACGAGGTCGTGGATTCTCGGACGCCGGACACCGGGGACTTGTGTGGGAATGCCTGCTGACTAAGTCCGCGGTGGAGGCATTGGCCCTGCAAGTCGAGGACGAGCCGACTGTTTTTATCGACGGCCGCCCCTTTCGAGTAATGGGTGTGACTCAAGATCCTCCGGGTGCGGATGATTATTTTAAAGTTCGCATTATCGTTCCGTATGAAAGTGCAAATGTTCTATGGCTTCCGTCTGGCGCGATAGGAGAAATTCTGGTTGCATGGACGAGTCTCGAAAAGATGGACGAAGTCGTTAACGACCTGCGCTCCTCCTTGGAAGCCTGCCGGGGCTCGGATACGTTTTATCTCTCCTCATCGCAGTTTAAGATTCAAAAGAGCAGGAGCATTGTCGCAAACTTCATGGCATATGGCCAAGTGGAAGCGCTCTTCTGCATTGGGATCGCCTTCATAGGTGTAATGAATGTCATGTTGACGAATACGGCTCGAAGAAGCAGAGAGTTCGCAATTCGCATATCTATGGGCGCCAGCCACTACGAGATTCTAACCGCTGTCTTATCGGAAAGCTTCCTCCTCGGCGTTTCGGGAGCGTTAATCGGAGTTGCATTGTCGGTGTTACTTGCTCCATATATCGGCACACTTTTGCAGTCCAATATCAATGATGTCAATGAACTGTTTCCTTATTATGGTCTAAAGGGCTTTCTCTACCCGGTCCTTGTTTGCGGCTTGGCAGGACTTATCGCTGGTGTCATTCCCGCAGCAAAAGTCCGGCAGTTGGATGTGCTCGCGTCCCTCAGAAATGACACATGAGAACACGGCGTGACCGATTTGAGTTCAGTTGGGTTGAGCGTGTTTCATGAATAGGTCCGGCCGCTCCGCAGCTTCGACTGTTTCGCCTTGCAGCCAGACTTCAGAATCTTGTAAAACCTCCCGATCTTCTGTCGCATGGCTTAGCCTCGCGTGCAAGAAGCACGACTGTCGATGTCAATTAAGCCTCATAGGGCATGCCCGGCAAAGTCACGATTTACGCACCGTGCGACGCTGTCCAACCGAGCTTGCCGATGATATCCGCGTCGCCTTTCGCAGCCCAATCTTTTATGGTCCGCGCCACACATCCACCACTACACTGGCCACGGGCAATGAACTTACATGTCAAGCACTCTTCGTAGATGCCCATGCGGCGGATTCCCGAAAGTCGGCTAGTGTAGTGCGCCTGAATCTCCGTTGCGTTCTGAAAATCCAGCATACGAACATTCTCGCAGTCGCTCAGCGGGAAGCATGGCCACGCCGTCAATTCGGGCCCGACATCAATTGGGTAGCTACAAACTGATTGGAAGCCGCGGGAGTTCAGGACTAGCCTCCCGAGGCTCTCCTCGGAGAACATGCATAAAGGAAAGCCGCAGTCAAACCAGCCGAGTACGTTTCGTTTTTCCAGCTTACTCAACTGCTCGTCCAGCCTGTTACCGATGGCCTTCAAGGATGTGCCGCCCAGGAACGAGTTCTCGGTGCCCACAATCGGGGAAGCCAGTCCCAGACGCACTACTCGATCAAGTCTTGCATCGTCGATGAGATCAGCAATAAACTGAAGGTCAAACTCCTCACGATAAATATTAAAGCCACAGCTGCCCTGCGGCCCTGCAATCCTCATGCTTCCCTTTGCATGTTCCCATTGCGCCTTCGGCTGAAGACTTGGTTCATTGACGTTGAATACAAACTTGAGCTTCCATTCCACCGCTGGAACCGATCGAATCGCATCCTGAACTCTGCGTGGCCACAGTCCGTTTGTGAACACCAGCGTTTCGAAGCCATGCTGATGAGCCCGGCTAACCATCTCCATGAACTCAGGATGAAGAGTAGGCTCGCCGCCCAGAAGTTTCAGTAGTGGAATCTTGCTTTTTTCAAGGAAGCGCAAATACTTGTCGAAATTGTCCAGAGAGATGTGTTGAGTCATCGGGCCAGCCTGCGTGTCAGAAAGATTAACTCTTGATCTGGCAAAACAGTAAGGACAGGCTCGATTGCATGTGTTGGTAATGATCAAGTTCATTGTTTTCTCCCCCTCGACAAAATGTCAAATAACCCTGGCGGCCTGCGCACCGCCTGCATATATTGGCAGCTCTCTCTCCGCAATACACTGACTGCCAACGACTCTGCCTCCGTTCAGTTCGACAACAAGATCTGCCATCTTCCTGAGATATGGATCGTGAGATGCGATTATAACAGTCCGGTTGTTGGCTATCGTTTGAATCACTTCACCGATCAGCACCTTGTGATCGTAGTCTAGCATGGAGGTAGGTTCGTCCAGCAGGAGAATGCTTGGATTATTAAGCAGGGCCCGGGCAATTGTAAGCCTCTGCCGTTCCCCTCCGGAAAGCATCTCCCCGCGATTGCCCACTAACGTATCGAGTCCATCTCTCAGGAGAGCGCAGTTCCGATCAATCCCTGCTTGCTTCAATGCCTCACCCATCTCAGCATCATTGGCATTCGACCTGGCATAAAGAAGATTCTCGCGCACAGTTGCGTTCAGTAGCACGCAGTCTTGAGGCACGATCCCCAGTTGTCGCCTCCAATTGGCGGCCCGGAAGACACGGATGTCAGCTCCATCGACAGTAATCAACCCGCTGGTGCAGTGAATGAAAGCAGCTAAAAGACTGAGGATGGTGGTCTTCCCCGCTCCAGAGGGCCCGCAGATAACCATAACCACGCCTCGCGGTATGGTTAGACTGACATCCTTCAGGATCCTTGTTCCCTCCAATTGATATTCTACGTTCTTCAGAACTATTTCTTCCCGGAAGGGCGCGGGGGATATGGCGTTTGGCAGTTCCCGCCACGGCGACTCTTGGTCTAGAAAGTTGAAGACGCGCTTCGCACTTGCCAGCGATTCCCGGACGGAGTTCGATAAGGATGCCAGAGACTCCAGCGGATAAGTCACCAAGGGGAGCAAAAATGTCATCTTTATAACAACCGAGCTGGACATCGCATCTCGTACTAAGACTTGATAGCCACACCATGTGAGGAGCACGGCTCCTCCTGCGAGAAAGACGATCGTCACCGCCGCAGGGGTCATTGAGTTGATCACGATTGCCTTGATAAAGGTGTCCTTGAGGTCATGACACTTTGCGTCAAACCGCCCTTTTTCATATCCTTCCCGACCGAAAGCCCGTGCGACAATGACGGTCGATAGAAACTCCACGAGATGCGCCTGGACCTCGGCGCGCTTCTCGAAAACCGCGCGGAATCTATCCTCCATCATCTTGCCGGTCAGGTGAATAAGAACACCGGCAACGATCAGGACCATCAGAACATAGCTGGTCAACACCAAGGAAAGCGCCGCCATGAGTCCCAGCGCTACTAATAATCGGGCGGGCTGCATGAAGAGGCGATCAATACTGTCGGTGAAGCCCCGGTTGAGCTGGTCCACGTCCATCAAAAAGAGCGAAGCTGTTCCTCCGTGCCGGTATCGCCTGTAAAAAGCAAGGTCACACTCGGTCAGACGCTCAAACATCTGGCGCCGGACCTCAGCCAAGACTGACTGAGTCATTCGCGTGAAGATAGCAAGTTTAATGACCCGAAAAGTTGCGATGCACGCTTGTGCCCCGAAGAAGATGCCAACCGCCACCAGCAAAGATCGAAACGGCGTTGCCTGCTTCAGAAGGTAAGACACGAACAGGTCCAACAATTGCGTCATGAAAGCAGTGCTAGGCGCAGCCACCGAAGAAGAACCCGGTCTGATAAGTATCTTTTCAACCAGAGTCGCGCCGACCCAGACGGATACGATTTCGAGGCCGACGATAAGAACGGACAACACCCAAGTCGAGAGAATGTTCAGCGGGTAAGGACGAAGGTAAGATAGCATCCTCAGATAGGTCTTCACGCAGTTAAATCCCTCATTTCAGCGGCGCGCCGGCGATTGGTATTCGCTTTCGACTCCTTCTTCCAGTCCCGGTATCTTATTGCTTTTCCTTCTCCGTCTTTCCCTTCATATACCCGCACCAGGTTTGGTAGCTCTTAACGGCGATCTCCACGTGCGACTTGATGAGCTCGCACCCGTTCCATGTGTCCAGGACAATGCCAGTCTTCGGGTCACCGGCAAAACACGCGCCATCACAGAGAAAACGCGCCCAACAACCACAGCATTGGGTTTGTACCCGCGATCTCGCGGAGCGGAATTCCGAGAGCTTGGCGGGAAGCACGCCGCCGTTGACATCCCCGATGCTTCGTTCCGCGAAGCCGAGAAACCCTTGGCATGGAAAGAGCGTTCCGTCTGAGTCAACACAAATCACAGAGTATCCCGCGCCGCAAGATCGATAGGGCGCCGCCCTGCTCAAGCGCATCCACAAGTCGAGAATCCCCTTCGGCCCCTCGAAGTTCTCCAGGAGATCGCTGTCCCGCAGACGCGACACCTCTGAGAATGCATGATCCTCAAGATCCTTGAGATACCTGTTGCGACTAACTTGCGACTCATGCTGTTTAAAACGTCCCAAATGTCTGCTCGGCTCAGCGGGAATCGCCTTATACTGCATGACCCCCTGCTTCCGCCAAAACCGGACAACATCCCGCAGGCGAGCGTCACCCGCAATCACGCTGGACACTCCACACCCCGGAGGATCATCGACGCTCCTGACCATGGCCCTGTAGCGCCGCCAATTCTGCAAGGCGATTCGATGCGTCGGTTTTCCACCAGGAAATCTCCTGAAGGAGTCGTGCGAGGAAGCTGATCCGTCAATACTGAAAGTCAGGGATATCTTCTTTTTCAGACATGTATTTAATTGTTCAACTGTCGCCAACGTCCCATTGGTGGTCATCAGCGCTTCAATTTGCACTCCCTTGCCGCCCGCCTGGTGACGCAGATAGTCCAAGAACTGCATGGCTTCGTCGAAATGGAGAAAAGTCTCGCCGACTCCGAAATCCAGACGGATCCGGTGACGGCCGGCGCTCATGCTAAGCATCAGATCGCAAAGCTTCCGCCAAACCTCCGGCTGCATGAACTTGGATCCATGGCCTAGCCGGCCAAATCCTGTACAGCAATATTTGCACCGCAAGTTGCAATCCTGGACAAAACCTACGTTCCAAGTAACCGGCTGATAGGGCTCCGTCAGCTGAGCAGACTCTTCATTCCGTCTGCCGGGGCTGCTGATCACAACCATAGATTGAGGGTTAGACATTTTGCCACCTTCCGAAGGCTAACTGACGCTTGCAAGGATGTCCACTACCGTTTCTACCACTCTTTGCGGAGGTATCTCCTCCATGCACAAACTCCGTTTGCACTGGCGCAGCCGCGGAGTATTTCCGCAAATCGGGCACTGGCTCGTGCGAATGCAACGCGTCGTAGGATGTCCCCAAACCACTGGATTTGTTGGGCCGAATAGCACCGCCGCGGGTGTTCCAACCGCCGCTGCCAGGTGCGCAGGAAAGGAATCGACGCTAACAACACAATCGCATCGGCGAACCAGCGCGGCGGTTTGCCGCAAACCCGGCAACGGAGAAATCAGAGACGTACCCCTCAACACCGAGCCGTTTTCACCCAACTCCAGCACCACCGCGTCGGCCTCGGTGCTCAATGCGTCCACGATAACCTGCCATTGCTCAAGCGGGTACTCTTTTTCAACCAGTGGCGTTCGAGAATTGATAAGAACGCGCTTTTTCCCCCGCCATGGCCGCAAAACATCTTCCGCCCACGCCTCGTCCGGGGCACTGGTGACCAGCTCGAGCGACCCATCCTTCATGTCCAGCCCATAAAATGAAGCGATTTGCCGCCATGCGGGCTCTGTCCCCAAGTTCAGATCGAGAAGACGGTCCAGTTGTATCCTGATCGCTTGGTTTGGATCCGGGCTCTCAGCTAAACTAACTCTTGTAAAGGGCGCAAAGACATCGCCTCCGTCTTCTGGAAGGCCCCATAGCCAGAGGTCGTCGCCACTGCAGGTCACGAGTCTACTGACACGCGGATTACAGTCGTACAATTGAGCGGCCTGCGCTGGAAGCGCGCATATTATGCAATCATACCGGCCGCATTGATCGAAATAGCGGACAAAGGCGCTCGCCAGCAGACAGTCCCCTAAACCGCCGGACAACATAATTGTCAAACGCCGCTTTGCGTCCATGATACCTCTACGTTTCCTGGCCCCTTCTTCTCCTCACGCGACATCCAGAAGTGTTCCGCCAGGCAAGCTCCTTGACAGAAGCCGCGATACCATAACGCACAATGGCCGCACTCCTCGGCATAAGGCCGCAGCATAAGATCGCGGATGAGCTGGGCGGAATGCCGGCCAGCGTCTGCGAAGCTTGAGAATTCAGTTATTTTGGGTCCGCGCACGGCAATTCCGCTGCACGGGAAGGTGCTCAGATCCGGATTAATCGTCAAGTTGCGCGAGAAGCCGTCGCAAAACGCTGTGCACGCCGTGCGGAGAGTTCCATTGCTATAGATCCGCCGCAGGGATTCGGGCCGCAGGGCGCACAGTGGGAATGGCTTGCTCAGGTACAAACGGAGCCCGCTGTTCGCGACATCGCTGCAAAATCCCGTTAGCAGGTCCTCCAGTTGCCCGCCGACAAACCCGACTGCGTCCCGGCACTTGAAGTAAGCATTCGCGCCTTTTGATCCCCTGAAGGCCAGAGCATAATTAATCTGCGGGATGGAAAGCCGATGGGCCAAGTCAATCACCGCGCGCCACTCCGCGGGAGTGCTTTGTTCCGTCAAGGAGTATCGAATCAGCACCGGCACACCCGCCGCCTGGGCGGCCTGCAGATTCTTCTCAAAAACCTCCGCGGAAGATGGAGACATTTCCATCCGTTCCTGGTTGTAATGCCCCACTAGCTCGCGGATCGCCGGTGCCACGATTTGTTCTCGCAGGGAAGCGGAATACAGGCAGTTGCTAGTTATACGGACGGATATATCACGGCTTTTCGTCATTTGCAAAAGCTGCGGGAAATGCGAGTAGGTAGTGGGCTCGCCACCACAAAGCAAAATGCTGTTAACACCCTGTGCCGCAGCCCAGGAGAGGGCAACCTCCAGATCCTCCAGTGACATATCCGCCGGAAAGCCCTCGGAAAAACCCTTCGCATAACAGTAGCTGCAACTCAGGTTGCAGCGATACGTGGGGGCTAGGAGGATCTGCCTTTCCGCCGGAGGATTCTTAGTATTATGGGCGGCTGGATTCGCCATTTCCAAGGCCAAAGCACCTCGGCCGGAATCTTGCAACTCCTCGATTACGTCCGGGATCAGTCCTGGTATCGTCGAAAACCGCTTCAGAAGATTCGAATTCGACTCGGCCTCGCGAATCAAAAGTTTTATCCCGCGACGCAGGCACGCCCAAGCCTTGCCCTGCCAACTGACCAGAGCGGAATCTGGCACAGGCCGTGCAAACGAAGGTTCCATGGCTAACCACGGACAACGATGGATCAGCACATTACGCGCTGTCTGCCATACCGCCTCGCTTACATCGGCCAGGCTCATGATCAACAGGAAGTCTGCTTCCGGCGACTCCTCGTCCGTCAGCAACACGACGCCCGCTTTGCGCGTTGCTTCGAGCGCATCCTCCAGGCACGCTTTGGCCAATTCCAACCTCATAGGGCAGGCTCCATGAGGCCACGAACAAGCTCTGGGAGGGACGCCAGGTTCTTGCCCAAGACCAGTTCATAGGCCGGGCACTGCTCGATTAGCTTGATGATCGCCTGGGTCTGCTCCGCCTTCCGGAAAACATTGGTTGGATCCAGCACCTGTCCTGTGACTCGGACGAACGCTTCCTCCATTGACAGCGGGCTTACCAGATGTTCGCTGACCTCTGGCCCAATCCGCAGAAAAAGTATCAGGGCTGGCCGCAACCATGGGTTCTGCCTCAAGAAACTCGCCTTCGGAAGCGTAATAGGATTCTTGCCTTCGCCGGCGGATTGCAAAGTCAGCTCCAACCGTGCGAGGGTTCTTAGCGCTTTCCCCACTACCCGTGGTGCACTGTTAAACCCGGTCACTCGAATGCGCTCCTCACTTGCATTCAGCACGGAGTGTTCATCGCCGAGCAGTTCGTAGCCGCCGCGCAACAACGACAAAGCAGTTGTTGTTTTGCCGCAACCGCTGGGGCCCGCGAGGAGTATGCCCCGGTCGCCCAAGGCAACTGTGGCCGCGTGCAGGCAAAAGTGGCCCTGAGCCCGCACGGTCATCACCCTCACCAAATCGGCAATCTCCGGCAAGGGAACATATCGCCGGCCAGGCATGTCCGCTTTGACCCCTACCCCGCCCGCGGATGTTCTCACTGCGTCCACTTTGGCGCGCAACCGTCGCGTGCGCGCAGCTGGCTTGTCACGACGGGGGGCCTCCATGGCGACCAGCAGGCGCACATCGGTTGTGGTTGAAAACCTCACTGACGCCAACAGGTCAAAAGGCCGCCAAAAGGTTTCGAGTTCATTCCACCGCATGTGCACGAACTCAGCGGTCGAAATCGTCGCGCATGGCGGAGGCAAATTCAGCGCCTGCTTCATCGACGCCCCCTCTCCAATCGCCACAACGATTCCCTGATCCTGCCTGCCGTCGACGACGCTTATCTCAACTCGGCATCGTTTCCGGTGATCGGCCACTGAAGCGCTATCCGGGTAATACGCGCTGATTTCACGCCGAAGAAAGGAAATCACATCCGCGCATCTGGAGCGCACCAAGACCGGCGTCCCGGCGAATGTAAAGCGCATGGAATGCCAATATCCCCGCTGCCCGCCGTCCGGCCTGGCCTTGAGCCATAGGCCAACCGGATCGCAGACGCTTTCTGGAATTGGCAACATCGTTTCTCTCATTCCTAACCAAAAATGATCCGAACATAGCACGAATTAATTGCGCTGAAACTCCTTTGACCTTGCACATGGCAGCGCCTTCACTTGAAGCTTTCGGGATTGGAGTCTGCGCGCTCGAGACGTGCCGGCGGACACACCAATGCTGACGCACGCGCAGCCAAGCGAGGCCCGCGCGTCGCCAGCAATGCCAGGAATATGACAGAACCGCTCTAATTCCTGCTGTTCGGCCTTCCACAAAACCGAGACGCTCTCGCCTCTCGACGCACACCTACACGCCTGCTTGCCGCTCGCACCCTCCTTGCTGAGCGGCAAGCCTATCTTCTTGTTCCTCGCCCCACCCAAGTCAGTAACGCCCGCGTACAAGCTATCAGACACTTGCCGGAGAAACGCTTGTCACTTCATCAATCGTTCGCGCCCGCCGCTGCCCGACTCCGCGAGACCGCTGTCTTAGACGTAGTAAACCCCATTGCCGTAAGTGGCAATCAAGTAGCCACAACCGCAGGATGAGCCCACGATCTGTGTAGCGGCCGCGTGCTTGGTCACTACAGGCTTTACGTAAGCCTTTTTCGCCGGCTCAACGTTCTTATTTTCGGTCTTCATTTGTCACCTTCCTCCAATTGGTTGATAAACTTAGTCACGCTCTTGCGGACAACGCCCGCCTAAGGCGGCGTTCATTCCGCGGCCTTGAGCACACCTTCTTTTGTCAGATGATCGCGTGCTTCTTCTACGTCGGCTAAAGCTTGAGCGACAGAGCATTCGTACTCCTCAGCTAGACTCTCCGCGATCTGCCGGTCTGTTCTGCCGTCAAGCACCCCGCGGAAGACCGACGACGCGGTCTCGTTCAAAACGTAATAGGTAGAATCCACCAGGTTCAGCAGAACCAGGCTGTTTCCCAGGTTCTTCCAGGTGACATTCTCGCTAACCTGCGATTTCGCGTGGTTGTGGGCGTTGCCAGAGGCGGGGATATCCTCTCCCGGAACTCCCGTTTTGGCCTGCGTTGTTTCCATGGCGACTCTCCAAAAACCACAACCAGACATGAGGTTGTGTCCGCACGGGATGGCGCGTCAGTGATGTTCATCACGCATGCAGGGTTTGCTGCTTGGTTTTCACACTGACCTTGCCGCGTAAAACGTATCCCTGGAAGTCCGTCGAAGACTGGTTTTGTCGCCAGGTTATGCCGTTTAGAATCAATAACCTACGTGAAAAGCGCAGAATTCGTAAGTTATTGATTCTTAGGGATGGGAAATCTATTCCCGACAGACTCCTGGCAAGCTGTTCTCATAGCGAAAGGGAATCGAAAATGACGAAGGCAAAGCGGGGACGTTACACGCTCGAGTTCAAGCAACAGGCGGCACGGCTTATAGAGCTCGCGATGCCGCGCGGCCAAGCAGGGGACGACGATGGAGGCAATCACCAGCAGGGTGCTGTTGCTGGCCGCCGGGGGCTGGGGCGGCAAAACACGCCAGACAGGCCACGCTTCCTCTGGAACCTGATTCTGAGACCTTGATCAGTCCCTCTTTTATATGGACATTTCCGAGTCTTGCGCATCGGTGATTAAGCTGGTCCAGTACTGCACATCGTTGCCGCGATGAAACAGAATGCCGTACTGACTCGGCCAGCCTCCCGTCTCGCAGAATGGTCTATCTCCAACTGAAAGCCAGCAGTGTCCCTGGTCACGATCCGGGCCCAGCTGCATGCCCACGTTCAGGGTCGGACTGATTCCGG
>JBEKZR010000120.1:0-9332 GCA_049509715.1 Occallatibacter sp.
GGGCTGGCCAGTTCCGTGCGCGCGTCCACCACCAGCACCAGCGCATCCGCCTCTTCCAGCGCCACCATCGCCTGGGCATAAATCTCCGTGGGAATCAGCTCTGCGTCGTCCGGCACCATCCCGCCCGTATCCACCAGCCGAAACTGCCTTCCCGCCCACTCGTATTCCCCATAAATGCGGTCGCGGGTAATGCCCGGCTCGTCGCCCACAATCGAGCGCCTGCTCCCGGTGAGCCGGTTGAAGAGCGTGGATTTGCCCACATTGGGCCAGCCCACAATGGCCACCAACGGCAGCGCCGCGGCGCCAGGTTCTTTGGGCACTACCGATCTGCGATCCTTCGCCAAAACTTGTCTCCAGCCGCTGCTCGCGGGCGTAAACGGCACAGTTCAAACCCTGGTTCGCTTCAAACCATCATACGGGGTGGCAGGGATGAGTTTCTTCTTATCTCCCCGGCAGAATTCAGGCAAAGCAATTGCCCTTCGCTCCGCAGGAGGGAACGATGCATATCCACGGGAACTCCATGGCCGTCAACGCGGCTAACTTTTACTCCGCCGCGCAGGGCGAGAAGACAGCCGCCGCGCAGCGAGCCGCCGACGTCCGCAAGAAACTGCTCAAAGGCGCATCGGAGAGCGAAGGCCCGGCAACCCCCGAGGAATCTCTGCTGATCGGCCAATGGACCGACTCGCGCCACAGCCAGGTCCAAAGCCAGGACCAATACCATGCCTCCGTCTCCGGCAAAGATCCGGATTTCGGATGAAGTGCAGGACCTGGACTCGGTGCCGAGTCCACCAGGGAGCAGTTCACCACGTTCTCCGGACCGGCTGGCTCACTATGATGGAGTGAGCACCCGGTCCCGATGCCTCCCACCGACACCTCAACCCGCGCCTTGCCCACCCTGCACGAGTTTTTCTCTCCGGGCGGCATTCTGGCGCGTTCCTCGCTGCCCTATGAGTACCGCCCCGGCCAGCTTGAAATGGCCAAGGCCGTCGAGCGGGCTCTCGAAGAACGCCGCCACCTGATCGTCGAGGCGGGAACCGGCACCGGCAAGACGCTGGCCTACCTGCTGCCCGCCCTGCGCACCGGCCAGCGCGTCATCGTCTCCACCGGCACCAAAGCCCTGCAAGACCAGCTCTACTTTCGCGACGTTCCCTTCCTCGAAACCCTGGTCGGCGGCCTGCGCGTCTGCTACATGAAGGGCCGCGCCAACTACCTCTGCCGCCACAAGCTGGCCGCGCTGCGCAACCAGCCGATTCTTTCCGGCCTGGAAGAGATCGACCAGTACCGCCAGATCGCCGAATGGGACGAAACCACCGGGACCGGCGATCGCGCCGAGCTTTCCGGGATGCCCGAGTCCAGCGCCCTGTGGCAAAAGCTGGACGCGCGCACTGAAGCCTGCCTGGGAACAACCTGCCCGGATTATCGCCGCTGCTTCATCACCGAGATGCGGCGCAAAGCCCTCGAATCGGACATCATCATCGTCAACCACCACCTCTTTTTCGCCGACCTTTCCGTGAAGCAGGAGGCCGCCCGCGCCCCCGATGCAGGCATTCTGCCCGAAGCCGCGGCGGTGGTCTTCGACGAAGCGCACGAACTGGAAGAGGTTGCGTCGAGCTACTTCGGCCTCTCGGTCAGCAACATCCGCTTTGAAGAGCTGGCGCGCGATACCGATGTGCTGATGCGCGGGAAGGAAGGCGCGGAAAACCTTCCCGCCGTCACCCAACAACTCCGCGAGCGTGCCCGCATGTTCTTTGCCGGACTGCCCATGGCAGGCGACGGCCGCCAGCCTTTCACGGAACGCGAGCAGTTTCTGGAAACCTCGGGCGATCTCTATCTGGCTGTGCGCACGACGTTGCAGCGCCTGGAAGCGGAGATGGACGGGTTGACCGGCATTGACGAAGCGCCGGGACTCAAGAAGCGCGTCGCCCGGCTGCGCGCCGAGCTCGAGTTCCTGCTTGAAAAGAACGACAGCAATATGGTCTTTTGGATGGAACGGCGCATTGGCCCGGCCGCGACATCCCTCCAAAGGTCCGCCGCACGCAGTGCGTCGCGAACCACGTTCCTGCTGGCCACGCCCATCGACGTCTCCGAACTGCTCTCCGAGCTGGTCTTCGACCAGATTCCCACCGTGGTGCTCACCTCGGCCACGCTCACCGTGCAGAGCGGCTTTGAGCACATCCGCAAGCGGCTCGGCCTCACGGAGGCGCGGGAGCTGGTGGTCCCATCTCATTTTCGCTATGGCGAGCAGGCGCTGCTCTATCTGCCGCCGGAGATGCCCGACCCCCGCGACCCGGAGTTTCCCGAGGCCGCCGCGGACTGCATTCGCCGCGTGCTTGAAATCACCCGTGGGCGCGCCTTCTGCCTCTTCACCAGCTACAGCCAGATGCGCGACCTCTACGAGCGCCTCATGCCGGTGCTGAGCTTTCCCATCCTGCTGCACGGCACGGCGCCCCGCAAAGCCCTTTTGGAGGAGTTCCGCTCCACGCCCAACGCGGTGCTTTTTGGCACCGCCAGCTTCTGGCAGGGCGTGGACGTGCAGGGCGAGGCCTTGAGCTGCGTCATCATCGACCGCCTGCCATTCGCCGTGCCCAGCGACCCGGTGGTCCAGGCCCGCATGAAGGCCATTGAAGAGGCCGGCGGCAACCCTTTCAACGACTACCAGGTTCCGGCGGCGGTCCTCACCCTCAAGCAGGGCTTCGGCCGGCTGATCCGCTCGCTGGAAGACCGCGGCGTGCTGGTTCTGCTCGACCCCCGCATCCGCCGCCAGCGATACGGCCAGACCTTCCTGGCCAGCCTGCCCCCTTACGGGATGACCGCAACGATTACGGATGTGGAGAAGTTCTTTGAAGCTCAAACCGGCAAGTCAGTGGAAGAATGAAAAGGGATTGACATGCGTACTCAACAAGAAATGCCATTCGACCACAGCGGCCCCAGCCTTGACAGCTTTGTTGAAGAAGAGGGTATTCTGGATGAGGTCGAAGCCTCGGCCATCAAACGTGTCTCAGATTGGCAAGCGGAAAAAGTGGCCGTGGAAGGCCGCTTGCGCAATCGATCGGACGAGGTTTCAAGTCAGTCCCGCGCACAGCCCGCAGAGGGATACTCATGCAAGTCACCTCGCAAGATGTCCTCGTAGTCATCGACGTACAGAACGATTTCTGTCCCGGCGGCGCGCTGGCCATTGCCGGTGGGGACTTGGTAATCGATGTCATTCACCGTGTGGCGCCGAAGTTTGAGCATATTGTTCTCACGCAGGATTGGCACCCCGCAGGCCACTCTTCTTTTGCCACCGCTCATCCGGGGAAACAGCCGTTCGAGCAGATCGAACTGAGTTACGGCATGCAGACCCTCTGGCCCGATCACTGCGTTCAGGGCAGCAAGGGCGCTGAGTTTCACCCCGCGCTCCATTTGCCGCAGGCGGAAATCATCCTGCGCAAAGGCTTCAGCCCGCACATCGATTCGTATTCGGCCTTCTTTGAGAACGATCGGGTTACTTCAACCGGCCTGGGCGATTATCTGCGCGACCAGGGCCTGACCCGCGTCTTCCTGGCTGGACTTGCCTACGACTATTGCGTTGGCTACTCGGCTCTCGATGCGCGCCGTTTGGGCCTGTCAGCAATCATTCTGCGCGACGCCTGCCGCGCCATCGACCTGGACGGTTCGGTCGCGAAGATCGAAGCGGCGTTTGCCAAGTCTCGGGTCGCGCTGATCGATAGCATGGCGCTTCTCGGCTGAAATCGCAGCGGAGCATCAGAATCGAGCGGTCAAACTCGCATAGAATGACCGTCCCCGGCCCGTCAGCGGCTTGATCTGGCTCATCCAACCGCTGGCCATGAAGTCGTCGAAGTTCACTCCTCCCAGTGGCAGCTCATAGTCCTTGTTCAGCAAGTTGTCGGCAGCGGCGCTCACCTGCAGATGCCCGCGCCGGTAGCCCGAGTGCAGGTTAAAGAGCGCGTACCCCGGCGTGGTTTGCTCAAAGCGGTGCGGGTCGACGTTGGATTTGCGACCCACGGCCTGAACGCCGATGCCGGCGGTCCATCCCTTCAGCTCCTCGTCGGAGGCCAGGCGCAAATTCACCGGCATCATCTGATAAAGCGGCGTCGATGTATCGAGCCGCTCGCCGTGCAGCCATCCGGCAACGCCGCTGATCTGGCCCGCTCCGAACCGGTCGCTGCTCCAGATCACGCCACTGCCGGAGAGATCGCCTCCATAAATGCGGGCGTTGTGATTCGCAAAGCGCAGTTGGGCAAAGGTGCTCATGCCGTAAGTCGTGGTCGCCAGCGTATCCACGTCCACGTAGTCCTGGATGGTTGTCAGGTAGGGCGTGAGCTTGATCTCCCAGCCCTTCTCTGCCCGGCCGCGCCAGCTTGCCGTGCCGCTCACGGTGTTGGCGATCTCCGGCTTGAGGCTCACATTGCCCACATAGTAGTTGCCGTCGCCAAACCAGCCGATCATCCCGCTGGTCATCCAATTGGTGGACCAGGCGTAACGCTCGTAGAGGTTGGGCGCGCGGCTCTTGCGCGCGTAGCCAAACTCATACGTGCTGGAAGCCTTCGGCTCGTAACGCGCCAATGCGGTGGCATCGATATCCGCGTCGGCGTGGGCGCGGTTCAGTGCATTGAAGGCGTCCGCATCGGTGGCGTACATGTTCGAGTATCCCTGCACCGGGCCGGTATTCGTCCAGACCGTATCGTTGCGCAGGCCGAAGAGCGTGGACCATTGCGGGTTCCACTTGCTGGCCACCTCGGCGAACGTCCCCAGCCGGATGCGCCGGCCGTCGTTGATGTTGACGAAGGTATTGGGTCCCATCATGGGCGCCGTGCCGGCGACGGCGGGCCAGCGGTCGTCGAGAACAAAAAGATGCAGCTCGTTGCCCAGCCGGACGGTGTGGCGATCGGTGAACGGGAGATCGAGCTTGACAGAATAGCCGACATCCCTTCCGTGGGTATTCATCGGCATCCACATCGGCATGGGAAAAGTCGATTTGTCCCTGCCGATGTTCATCGAGTGCCAAGCGCCCTGCCAGTACACGTGCGTGTCAAGCGCGCCCCGGTTGAAGTTCCTCCTGTAATGCAGGTTGAGAGACTCCGCATAGTTGCGCACCATGTCCATTTGCGCGTTCACGAAGCCCTCGTGCGGAGTGTGATGCAGCCCAGCCTGAAGGACCAACAGGTTGCCTCCGCCCTGCGCCGCCAGGGTCAGGGTGTGATCGGCGCTCTGCGCGTAAGTGGAAGTGACCTTGTGGCCGCTGCCGTCGGTGGTATCGTCGTTGCTGGCCCACGAGCCGCTGTAGCCGATGCCCAGATTGTGCCCGGCGGCCCATTCCGAGAACGATCCTCCATAGTTTTGGCCATTGCTGCGGTAGAATCCCGTCGACGAGCCTTCCTCGTGCAGCCGTTCCCCTGCTTTGGCGAAGATCGGCTCGCGCGATTCGACTGAAACCGTCCCCCCCAGGCTGTCGCCGCCCATGCTAACCGGCGTGATGCCGGCCATAACGGTTACCTGGGCCGCATGAGATGGGGCGATGTAGGAAAGCGGCGGGTTCATGTGGTTGGGGCAGGCTGAGGAGACCGTCATGCCGTCGACCACCAGCTTGGTCCGCTCGTCTCCCAACCCATGAAGAAATGGGATGCTGGCAAGCTGGCCGTTTTCGCGCAGGCTGACGCCAGGCGTGTTTCCCAGCAGCTCGGCCGAGTTGCGGCTTCGCGTCCGGTCGCTTTCGTCGATCGTGTGCGGAATTGCCGCGCCGGCTTTGATAGCCGGAGCTTTGACTTCGATGTCGGTCCTTGCCGGGGCGATTTTCAAAGCGATATTTGCACTTGCTTCGCTGCCCGCGGTGACGGAAAGATCGTGAATGACTGCGATTTCAAAACCTGTTGCATGGACGGTGACCTGGTAGCGGCCCACGGGAACTTCATCGAAGGCGAAGCGGCCCTGTCGATCGGTTACCAATGACCTCTTCCATCCCCAAGCGAGGTTACGGACTTCGATCTTTGCTCCAGGGACAACCGCGCCGGAGGGATCCTTCAACACTCCGGCAATGCGGCCGGTTGCAACGGGAGTTTCAGCGGCACTGGGGCTTTGTTGGGCATGGATTAGGTTTGTCTGCCAGCATAGGCAGACGGCTGGCAGCAACGCCAGCAGCAGCGTGAATTGCATGGAATCTCCTCAAGCTTCAAGAAAGCGCAAAACAACGGAACGGGATCAGCAACACCAATCCCATCCGCAAAGAACCTCGAGTTGTCAGGCGAGAGGAGTGGGAGGGCCGCGCTTCGGATGGCTGCGCAGAAATGAAAAGCGGCGGAGAGCCTCAGTCCGCGGAGCGCGCACCGGATGACGAACCACTTCGGCGTAGAACCATTCCCCGGCTTCCGGCTTGTACGTTGGAGTACCTGGCGTGTAAGCGCTTGCCGGGCAGCACGGGCAGCTCCCGGCGACGGTGGTGAAGCCCTTCCGGTTGCCCGAGCGATGCCCCCTCCAGCACATCCCGCAGTGACACTTGCCGTTCCTGCGGCAGCAAGCGGGAAGATTCGCCTCGGCATCCGGGGCAAAGAGTGGCGCAATCAGCGTCCAACTGAACAGCATCATCAGCGAGATTGCGATGGCGCGGCGCATAGCCAGGCAACAGTATAGCTTGCGCTCATTTCGCTTTATGGCCGACCCCAGGTTCCGAGAAATGCTCTAGAATCGCGGCAGGCCTGCGCTGTGGCCGCTTCCTGATCTATGTCGCGCAACTTCTACATCCTGGCCGCCACGCTGGTGCTCTTCGCGCTGGTATCGGCGTGCATGGCGCTGGTGCCTTCGAGCTTCCAACCCGGACTACCGGCCAACGGATCGCTATGGCGCACAGTGGCCATGTTCTTGCTACTTTTCGGGCTGCTTTCGGCGCTCATCGGCGTGATGAGCCACCTCTTCGAGCAGGTGGACCGGCGCAACGAAGAAGCCCGGCTGGCCGCCCGGCGCAAGAGCCGGGGCGGCCGGAAGCCCTGAGGCGGCCGCAGACCCTAGAATGGAACGAGGGACCTTTCCCGCCGAGGACAAGAGCAGACGCCGATGTTTGAAGTCACCGTGGAGGCCGGTTTCTCCTCCGGCCACTATCTCCGCAACTATAAGGGCAAGTGCGAGAACCCGCACGGGCACAACTACAAGGTCCGCGTCACCCTGGCCGGGGCCGCCTTGGACGAGGCCGGCCTGTTGCTCGATTTCAAGCTGCTCAAGCAGGTGCTGCGTCCGGTCGTCGAGCGCATCGACCACCGCATGCTCAACGACTTGGAGCCCTTCACGGTCCTGAACCCCTCGGCAGAGAACATCGCCAAATACTTCTACGACCAGACCAACGAGCAGCTTGCCGGAATGACTCAGGGCCGCGTGCGCGTGAAGGACTGCACCATCTGGGAGACAGACACCACCACAGCTACCTACTACGAGTAGGCAGCCGAGAGACTCAATTCATCTGGCTGGACTTGGACTCCAGGTACTTGTCGAAGGGAATCTCAAAGTAGAAGAGCTCCTTGCCGTCGGCGTCGCGCAGTTTGTGCAGGTGCAGCTTGGCGCCCTTGAGCGGGTGGTCGAGATCTGATACGTCGTAAAACAGGAAACCGGCGCGTGTGGTGTGCGGCTCGACCACCAGGACCGAGTACTCGAAGGTATCGAAGTCCTGCTCGATCTCTTTGTCGCTGGCCTTGGGCTTGAGCTTGATGTTGGGGATGGGGCCGGGCATCGGGATCTTGCCGCCCTCGCGCTCCTTGCGCGTCATCAGCCGCTCCACGTCCTCCGGCTCGGCGGCTTGAATCCTGTCGCCCGCGGCGGTGACGAAGAGAATCCGCGCGTCGCGCAGGGAGATGGGCCGGTTACTGTTGTTGGTTACGATAAGCCGCACCGGCATCACGCCGTGGCTGAGATAATCGACCCTAAAGATGGCTTCCTTCTCGCGCGTGTCGTAGGGTTCGGCGGCAATGGCCACCTTCTCGTCGTCATGTACCTCGACCGCGGCAAACGACGTAGCCGGCTGCACGGGAGGCGGGGTATGGTTGCTGGCCACGGCCGGAAGCGCCAGCCAAAACAAGAATGGCGGAATTGCCCGCAGGATTCTCATCGTGCTCGACTGTATCATTTGAAGGTTAGACAGGGAACGGGAAATTCCGTTACGCATGATTCTCTTTTTTTACAATGTGGCACTGCTGGCGGCCCTGGTGGCCGGCGCTCCCTGGTGGCTGTGGCGGATGACTACCACGCAAAAGTACCGCGAAGGGCTGGCGGCCCGCCTGGGCAAAGTCCCATCTGCCCTTGCCGGTCCGGGCCGGGAACGCCCACTCATCTGGCTCCACGCCGTTTCGGTGGGTGAGGTGATGGCAATCACCCGGTTGGTCAAGACGCTCGACGCCGAACTGCCCGATTACTTTGTCGCCGTCTCCACCACGACCCGCACCGGCCAGGAGCTCGCTCGTGAGCGGTTCGGGCAAAACCGGGTTTTTTATTGCCCGCTGGACCTGCCCTGGGCCGTTCAGGCCTATCTCAAAGCGCTGAATCCCCGGCTGCTCATCCTCGCCGAGACCGAGTTCTGGCCCAACCTGCTTAATGGCTGCTTCCGCCGGGGAATCCCGGTAGCCGTGGTGAATGCCCGCATCTCCGACCGTTCCTGGCCGCGCTACAGGCTGCTACGGAACCTGTGGAAACCCCTGTTGGGGCGCCTCAGCAGCGTTCTGGCCCAGAGTGAGACCGACGCCACCAGGCTCAAAGCCATAGGCTGCCTGCCGGAGAGGCTTACAGTCTCCGGCAATCTGAAATTCGACGTGCGCGTAGCGAGCGAAACCGGCGCTACCCAGCAGTTGAAGGCTCTTGCGCCGGATCTACGGCTGGTTGTCGCCGGCAGTACGCTGGAAGGTGAGGAAACCGCGCTTCTCGAAGCCTGGCCCCGGCTGCTTGAAGCCGAACCTCGTTTGGCCATGGTGCTCGCGCCCCGGCATCCGGAGCGGTTTAGCGCAGTGGCGGCGCTGCTGGAGAACTCCGGAGCCGCGTGGATCAAGCGTACAACTTGGCTCACTGAGCGGGATGGCGCGCCTCGCCCACTCCGTCCGGGCCAAATCGTACTCCTTGACACCATCGGCGAACTGGCATCGGTCTACTCTCTAGCCGCCGTGGCCTTCGTCGGTGGCAGCCTGGTTCCCGCCGGTGGACACAACCCGCTGGAACCGGCACAGTTTGGCGTTCCCATCGTAATGGGTCCGCACTACGCCAACTTCCGCGCCATTACCGGCGACCTGCTGGCGCGCGAGGCCGTCCGCATCGTCGCCAAAGAAGAGCTGGCTGGGGTCTTGATGGAGTTGCTGCGGGATCGG